>JAUUYI010000249.1 GCA_030590525.1 Sedimenticola sp.
ACCGCGGCTGTAGCGCCCCAGCACATGGGGGGCCTCGCTCTGGTGGGCCAAGCCCCAAGCCAGGACAGCCAGGGTGGTCAGCAGAAAAAACAGATTGATCCAACGGATGGCCTGGTGGGCGCGATGTGGTGATTGAGGCATGGAGAGTCGATTTCAGTGGGTGCGAGAGGCTCGCAAACTAAGCTGTATTATGTGCCTGGACGGAAAGTGTGTCGTGAAGTATAAAAGACCGTTTTTTCAAAATCTACCGTAATGCTATCCGAGCAGTCGTCAGGTAACAGGTCAGGGTACGCAGTGGCGCTCAGAAGATGCACGAGCTGACCGTGAATACGCGGATGGTCTTTGATTATCTGCAAATGATTTGCAATACTTGCCCGGATTCACAGGCTTGATGGGTAGAACAAATTTACCGTACCGGGTGCAGTTGCCGAAGCATGGTGCTATTCATAATGCAGTGACTCCGCTGAAGAGATCCGGTTTGCCACCAGCGCCGGGTAGATGGCCGCCAGGGTACAGGTGAGCAGCATCAGCAGGGTGATCATGACGCTGGCGGTGAAAGAGAATGAGAAGCGGTATTCGAACAGGGTGAATCGGTCGAGGAAAGCGATGCTGATGGCCCCTATGATATTGCCCAGAACCAGGGCCAGGGCGGCCCCCACAAGGCCGATCACTACGCCTTCCACCAGCAGCATGCGCATGGTCTGAATCCGGGACATACCCAGGGTTCTAAGAACCGAAAATTCCCGCTTTCGAGCATAAACCTGAATCAGGATACTGTTTGCCACCCCGACAGTGGCAAGCACTACCATCATGAACAGCACGAAATCGAAAATGAGGAAGTCGCGATCGATCTCCGCCGTCTGCCACTCTCCCAAGCGTGCACCACGACGGACGAAGTGGTAGAAGGGCTGTAAGGCACCGATATCGGCTCGGCTGAAGTGTGAACCATCTGCTTTCCGTGCCATGGCGTATCGACCGAGCGTGGGCTCCAGAGTGTCTGCGAACAGCGAATTACCGTCAGAGAACAGGACATAGGATTTCAGATCCACATATTGTCCATCTTCGGCGTAGAATCCATCCTTGTCGGTGACATCGATCAGCATGAAACGCTGGGTATGGCCTCTCGTGTCGATGACCAGGCGATCACCCGGGTGTACGTCGAATCTTGCCGCCAGGGTCTGGGACAAGATGACACTCCCGGGAATCAGTGGGGGAGTGTCAGCCGCGATCCGAACCGGGTTGATATCAGTGGCGGCGATCAGGCGCACCGGAAACTCCCCTTTCGCCTTTTCCGATAATCGGAAAAAATGGATGTTTCGTTCCTTCAACAGCTGTTGAAACCTCTCTTCATCCCATGCACCGCTCTCCTGACGTTTGAAGTAGACATAGGGGTAGAGGGCCTCTCCGGCCCAGGTGTGGATCTCGTCTTTAAGGGCGCGGGTGATATCATGCAAGGCGGTGAGCAGGCTGAATACCAGGGTGACGCCGGCGACGGTGAGGGCCAGTTTCTGGCTGGTCAGGCGCATACGGCGTGTGACCAGCAGGGCATCGAGGGGTAGCAGGGGTTTGAGCACCTTTTCCGTAAGCCTGATCACACCGCGCAGGAGGGGTTGCATCCACCACAGTGCTGCTATTGCCAGAATCAGCACGAACAGGGATTCCACCAGGAAGAAATGGACCACCGACAGCCAGGATTGGATAAAAGGGCGGGCGACCACCCACCCCACTGTCGCCAGCGGAGGAAGCAGCCAGGCGAATCCCTGCAACTGGAGCGTGTGCTGGTCCATCCCCTCGGAGATGATTTGTGGTTGCAGGATATCCGCTATCTGCATCCGGTAGAAAGTGCGTATCGGGCCCAGGACACCCAACAAGGCAGTGATGATGCTCAAGGAGCCGATTGCCGCCAGTTCGATCCAAGGCACGGTGAATACTTCGGATGGCACCCGTCCGGTGGTGGAAATTCCCGCCTCGATCAAGGCTGCTGCCACCGGGAAGGCGAGCAGAAGGCCCAGCAAGGTGCCCGTTATTCCGAGTGCCAGTGCTTCCAGGAACAGCGAGAGGGCAACATTGTGTCTTTCTTCCCCCAGGCACAGCAACAGGCTGAACTCGCGGGCGCGGGATACGGTGGAAAAGCGCATGGTATAGAAAACGATGACCGCACCCACGAAAAAAGCCAGCATGGCAGCCAGACGCACCGCAAGTCGCATGGCCTGGTAATCCTGTTCACCGCGGCGTTTGGGGGGTGAGTGTGCCGAGAAGCCTGACCGCATTTCACCCTTTTGAGTGGGGAATCCCTCGAATCCCGGGGTCTTGGCGACGGGACCACGTTCAAAATAGACACGTGTGACAGATGCGGAGGGATCGCGCTGGTTCCAGGAACTTCCTGGCGACGCTATCGGAGCTCCCGGAAATTCCGTGAGCGATTCGCCAAAGCGGGGTTGCTCACTGCTGTTGTCATCAATGATCAGGATGGACCCGATCACCACCATGCCCAGGGTTACGCCAAGGATGGTGGCGATCGTGATCATTTGCTGATGGATCAGTCGGCGCCAGGCCAGGCGCCATGCCAGTGCGGGGTTAAAGCTCATGCAATCCTGTCCCTGTTTTTCAGGCTGGACACCGCTTCAGATCCCCAACTCCAGCAGTTTTCGATGAATCGGGGTGGGATCTTCCATGTTTCCGTTCTGTTTCAGTTCAGCGGTGATGACTCCCTCTTTCAGAAAGCAGACCCGGTCTGCCCAGGCCCCATGTTCCGGGCTGTGAGTGACCATGAGCACGCCCGTGCCTTCATGTTTTGCCGTCTCCCGCAGGATACGCATGATGGAGCGGCCCACCTGTGGATTGACGTTGCCCGTGGGCTCGTCCGCCAGCAACAGATCAGGATAATGAACCATGGCCCTGGCAATGGAAACCAACTGCATCTCCCCCCCGGAGAGCTGGAACGGAAAATGGGTGAGTCGCCGTTCCAGACCCACCTCGGTCAACAGCCAGCGCACCCGCTCAACCCGCCGGGCATCCCGGTTCCGGGCAATCAACAACGGCAGTGCCACGTTCTCCTCTACCGTGAGGGTGGGGATCAGGTTGAAGAATTGAAACACCATGCCGATATGGCGGCGGCGCAGCTGAGTGCGCTCCTGCTCTGAGGTGTAATCGATGGTACGGCCATCCAGTGACACATCACCGCTGTCCGGGGTATCGATTCCAGAGATGCAGTTGAGGAGTGTGGTTTTCCCCGAGCCGCTCGGTCCCATGATCACGACCATCTCTCCCGGGTCCACACGCAGGGAGAGTCGCTCGAGCACCGGGATATGCGTGTTTCCCAGGCGATAAGCTTTGCTCAGGTCATTGACCTGTAACTGGGGTTCTTTCATTCAGATAGTTGTCGTAGACACCCGGATTGCAGATGATGTTCATCATCTCTTCAAAAAGTTTGCTTCAGTGGCAGAGCAGGCGCGAAGATAACCCTGCCGAGCATAATCGAGAATTTTTTTGTCCTCGGTGAGCAGTGTCAGTTCATGGTGTCTGGTGGTAGCAACAAGAATGCGATCAACAGGGTCAGAGTGAAACTCGCCTGGGAGTCTGTTAGCGTCCAGGGCCACTGAAATATCCAGTCCGATGATTTGGAAACGAGTTCTGGCAAAGAACGCATCAAGCCATTCTGAGATGGAGAGCCTGAGGTGAATGCGATGTTTGGCATTCAGCAATCCTAGTTCCCATACCGACATCACGGAGAGAAATAGAGCGCCTTGCCTGTCCCATGCTTCCAACCGCCTGGCTGCATCGGTGGTTAGGCGTTGTCGGTCGCCTTTTGCATACCAGATCCAAATATGGGTATCCAACAAAAGCTTTTTGTTCATTTTGCTTTCTTTTCTTGTCCATAAAGGGACTTATCTTCCTGAACAGTCAATGATTCGTAGTACTCATCTTCGTCTCCCGCCATCGCGCTCCAGGGTTCAACGATGGGTGAAATGATATTTCCCGAAATCTCAATGGTTCCAGCCATACAACCAAACCCGGTCTTAGGTTGAATGGCTTCCGGCTCGACGGGCACTACCATGGCCACTG
>JAUUYI010000348.1 GCA_030590525.1 Sedimenticola sp.
CTGCGCCAGCGGCCGCTGGAGGAACTGGAACAGGAACTGCTCGATTTCTCCCGGGTCCGCCCCATGTCGCTGGTTCTCCCCTCCCTCTATTCAGAGCTTCAGGGCCCGGCTCTGGAAAATATTGTAAGTGAGTTATGCCAGGTCCCCTATCTGAGCGAGATCGTGATCGGGCTTGACCAGGCGGATGAGAAGAAGTTTGGCCATGCACAGGAGTACTTCAGCCGGCTGCCGCAGCATCACCGGATCCTATGGCAGGATGGCCCACGGCTGCAGGAACTGGACCAGCAACTGGAGGATATTGGCCTGGCACCCGCAGAGATGGGTAAGGGCAGGAATGTCTGGTACTGCTACGGCTACATACTGGCCTCGGGACTGGCCAAATCCGTCGCCCTGCACGACTGCGACATCGTCACCTACGAACGGGGACTGCTGGCACGGCTGATCTATCCGGTCGCGAACCCTGTTTTCAACTACCAATTCTGTAAAGGCTACTACTCCCGCACCGCCAGTGGCTCCATCAATGGCCGGGTCTGCCGGTTGTTGGTAACGCCCCTGATTCGGGCACTGAAGCAGGTGGTCGGCAACAGTCCCTATCTGGAATTCCTGGACAGCTTCCGCTACCCGCTGGCGGGGGAGTTCTCATTTCGTACCGACGTGGTCCGGGACATCCGCATACCCAGCGACTGGGGACTTGAGATCGGCGTCCTCTCCGAGGTGCAACGCAACTACTCCACTAACCATCTGTGCCAGGTAGACATCACCGACAACTACGACCACAAGCACCAGTCACTCTCGTTCGACGACCCGGAGGCGGGGCTGTCGAAGATGAGTGTCGACATCGCCAAGACCCTGTTCCGCAAGCTGGCAACCAATGGGACGGTGTTCTCCATCGACAGCTTTCGCGCCGTGAAATCCTGCTACTTCCGCATCGCCCTGGACCTGATCGACTCCTACCACAATGACGCCCTGTTCAACGGGCTCACCCTGGACCGGCATGCGGAAGAAGAGGCAGCGGAACTCTTCTCCAGAAACATCATCCAGGCCGGAGAGACCTTTCTGTCCAACCCGATGGAGACCCCTCCTTTCATCCCCAACTGGAACCGGGTGATCAGCGCCATTCCCGATTTCCTTGAGCGCCTTTATGCGGCGGTCGAGCAAGACAATGAAGAAAAATCAGGACCAAGGACCTAGGAAAAAACAAGGGCTCTGCTCTTCCCCTGATCAAGTGGTGAGATTACCGTTGTAGGACCGAATTCATTCGGCCAACAGCCATCATTACCATTGGAGGTAAGGAGGCCACCATCTCATGCGACGCATTACGCAGGGGGTGTCATGAGGGTATCCCTGTCCGCTACTTATTTTTCTGCTTCTCCATGCTCTCCTTCAGCAGATCCCCCAACGTCCCGAAGCTCTGCTTCGGCTTGCGGTAATCCTCGTAGCCCCCGGTGTCACCGCCGTCCGCCCCGCTCTTCGGTTCCCCGTTCAGTGACAATCCAATGCGGTGTTTCTCCTGGTCGACACTCAGTACCCGGGCCTCCACCTGATCGCCCTCTTTCACCACCTCGCCGGGATGGCTGACGCGGCGCTCCACACCCAGCTCACTGATATGCACCATCCCCTCGATCCCCGGTGCAAGTTCCACGAAGGCCCCGAAGGGCTGGATCCGGGTGACCTTGCCGTGGACCTGAGTGCCTACCTGAAACTGCTGGCCGGCATCCAGCCAGGGATCTTTCGAGAGAGCGCGGATCGAGAGCGCAATCTTCTCCGGGTGCCGCGGGTTATCTGTCTTCTCGATGCGCAGCACGGAGACTTCCACTTGCTGCCCCTCGGCGAGCACATCTTTTGGGTGATCCACATGGCCAAATGCCAGCTCGCTGATGTGGATCATCCCCTCCACCCCACCCAGGTCGACGAAGGCGCCGTACTCCTTGATCGAGGTGACGATACCGTTGAGTACCGCATCCTCCTTCAGCATCGCCCGGGTCTCTTCTGCCCGAACCTTCTGCTCCTCTTCCAGCAAGGCGCGGCGGGAGACCACCAGGTTCGGATGTTTCCCTCCCTGATACTTGGTGATACGGAAGGAGAGGTGCTGCCCCACGAACTGCTCCAGCTCATCGATGAAGTGGATATCGATCTGTGATGCCGGACAGAAGGCCCGGATACCGGCAATCTCCACTTCGATCCCGCCCTTGGTGACCCCGCTCACCCGGCCATCCACCGGCTGCTGCAGTTCCCAGGCCTGTTCCAGCTCGGCACTCCCGTGCACCTTGTGGCCCCGCTGGTTACCCAGCAGCAACGCCCCGCTCTGCCCGTCCTTTCCGGTGACCATGGTTTTCACCCGGTCACCGACCTTCAGGGTCAGGTTGCCATCTGCATCGGTAAACTCCCCAGCCTCCAGGATGCCCTCGGACTTTCCACCGAGATCGAGATAAAGATGGTCATCCCCGATCGACACGACGGTGCCCTCGACCTTGTCACCTACCTGTGGAACGCGTTGTGCCTGCTTCCCATGCTCCTGGTCGTACTGTTTCAGGAGCGTTACGAAATCTTCTGTATCTGTCATTGAAATATCAACCTGCAAGGCCATAGCGTGTCGCTATGGAATATATGTAAAGTTCCGCGACCATCCTGGATCACCCAACTATGATTGTAGCGCGGACATCACTCCCCCATCATCTCC
>JAUUYI010000097.1 GCA_030590525.1 Sedimenticola sp.
CAAAGCTCCTTGTATCGCAATGGTGGGCACAAACAACGTGCCCACCCTACTATTTGGTTCCGGCTTCGCTGGGCTAGGGGTTAGGCGATCGACCGGTAAATGGCGCCCCCGACACGATTCGAACGTGTGACTTCACCCTTAGGAGGGGTGCGCTCTATCCAGCTGAGCTACGGGGGCATGGAGATACTTTACTGTCAGACTCCTGCTCGGCGTGTGGCACGCTATTGAGTTGCTGGGTTACTATAGCCACCTGCGACTGACGGAAGAGTTGTTTCCAGGATTGGTGGAGCCGGGGAGGATCGAACTCCCGACCTCCGCATTGCGAACGCGGCGCTCTCCCAGCTGAGCTACGGCCCCGGTATTTGGCGACAGAACCCGCTGTGTCACCGTAAAAACCGCCCCGATTGTCTACCAGATCAGGGGTCAAAAGCAAACCCAACCCAGCAAAAATTACACGTAAACTCTCATGCATAGATCAAATCTAACTCCATATGCTGCCAGACTGGCTGTGGTGTTGCTGTTGATGCTATCTGCCGGGTGGGCCATGGCCGATGAAATCCAGGTCGCGGTGGCCAGTAACTTTGCGGGTGCGATCAAGCGTGTCGCCGAGCGTTTCGAGGTGCACACGGATCACAAGGTGACACTGATCTTTGGTTCTACGGGGAAACTCTATGCACAGATAAAACACGGTGCACCGTTCGATCTCTTCTTTGCCGCCGACGCTCGGCGACCGGAGCTTCTGGACACGGAAGGCGTGGCGTTGCCGGGCAGCCGTTTTACCTATGCTATCGGTAAACTCGTCCTCTGGAGTCCGATGGCGGGATATGTCGATTTACAAGCCAAGGTGCTGAAACAGGGTGGGTTTCGTCACCTGGCCATTGCCAACCCGAGGCTTGCACCCTACGGCAAAGCGGCGCAGGAGGTCTTGCAGGCGCGTGGATTATGGGATGCGTTGCAGGGAAGGATGGTGCGCGGTGAAAATATCGGGCAGGCCTTCCATTTCGTCAGGAGCGGCAACGCCGAACTGGGTTTCGTGGCATTATCCCAGGCTAAGCAGCCCGGTCAGCCCATTGAAGGCTCCTGGTGGGAGGTGCCGCAGACGCTTTACACCCCTATCGCGCAGCAGGCGGTATTGCTGAAGGAGAATGAAGCCGCCCGCGCCTTTCTGGTGTTCGTTCAGAGTGATGCGGCTCAGGAGATAATCAAGGGTTATGGATACGGCATCCCATGACGCTCACTGATGCAGATTTCGTCGCCCTGGTGATAACCCTCAAGCTGGCGGCGATCACCACCCTGATCCTGTTACTATTGGGGACGCCACTGGCCTGGTGGCTGGCGCGTAGCCGCTGGCGTTTTAAATTCCTGTTGGAGGCCGTCGTCGCACTGCCCCTGGTGCTGCCTCCTACGGTACTGGGGTTTTACCTGCTGGTAGCGCTGGGGCCACACGGCCCCGTGGGTGCTCTGGTGGAATCCCTGGGCGGTCATTCCCCTGCTTTCACCTTTAGCGGCCTGGTGATTGGCTCAGTGTTCTACTCGATGCCTTTTGTGGTTCAGCCGCTGCAGGGCGCCTTTACTGCTGTTGGCCACCGTCCCCTGGAGGTTGCCGCGACCTTGCGTGCCTCACCGCTGGACCGTTTTTTCAGTGTGGCTATCCCATTGGCGCGTTCGGGCTTTTTGACCGCCGCCGTGCTCGGGTTCGCCCACACGGTGGGTGAATTCGGTGTGGTACTGATGATCGGTGGCAATATACCCGGCAGCACCCAGGTTTTGTCCATTGCCATCTATGACCACGTCGAGGTGCTGGAATACGGGCGTGCTCACTGGTTGTCGGGAGGGCTTCTGCTGCTCTCTTTTCTCATGCTGATCTCTGTGTACGCCCTCAACCGGCGGTTCACAGTGGTGCAGTCATGACCATCGAGGCCAGGTTCCGGCTCGATCGCCCCGGCTTTACCCTGGATGTCGATCTGAGGGCGCCCGCTCAAGGAGTCACGGCGCTGTTTGGTCCTTCGGGTTGTGGCAAGACCACGCTACTGCGCGCCATTGCCGGGCTTGAGCGTTGTGGTGATGGCTTTCTGAAAGTGGGCGATATGATCTGGCAGGAAGAGCGGCACTTCGTGCCACCCCACCGGCGTCCATTGGGTTATGTCTTCCAGGAGGCCAGCCTGTTTGCCCATCTGACCGTTCGACGTAACCTCGAGTATGGCCTCAGACGGGTGCCGCAAACGGAGCGCAAGGTCTCCCTGGACGAGGCCATCGAACTACTGGGGATCGGGCATCTGCTCGAGCGCAAACCCGACCGGCTCTCCGGTGGCGAACGGCAACGGGTGGCTATTGCCCGGGCGTTGGCGGTCAGCCCAAAGCTCCTGTTGATGGATGAGCCGCTGGCTGCCCTGGACCTGACACGTAAGCAGGAGATTCTTCCCTACCTCGAATCTCTCTACAAGGAGCTGGATATTCCGGTGATCTACGTCACTCACTCCTCCGATGAAGTGGCACGCCTGGGAGATTATCTGGTGTTGATGGAGGCGGGCGGAATCCGGGCAATGGGCGCAATCAGCGACATGCTGACACGGCTCGATCTCCCCCTTGCCCAGGGGCGTGATGCAGAGGCCCTCATTCAGGCAACCGTTGCGGGGCACGACGAACGCTACGACCTGACTCACCTCGACTTCCCGGGAGGTCGTTTTACCGTGACACGCAAGGATCTGCCGGTCGGTGGTGCGGTAAGATTGCGGGTGGCGGCCCGCGATATCAGCCTCACTCTGGAGCGTCAGTCCGGTACCAGCATCCTGAACATATTCCCCGCTACCATCGAGGAGATCGTGCCGGCGGGCAGCGCACAGGTCACCGTGCGTCTGGCTGCGGGTGGGGTCTCATTACTCGCCCGGGTCACGCGCAGGTCCGCCGCACTGCTCGACCTGAAGCCCGGGAAACCGGTGTACGCGCAGGCAAAGAGTGTGGCGCTGCTCTCCTGAACCCGATGTCACCCGGTCGACGCTGCCGGCATTGATTGCTATCTTGAGGTTCTTGCAAAACACCCATCTCCCCCGGAGAGGGAGTTGCGTAGGATGGGCAAAGGCGCGAAGCGCCGTGCCCATCATCGGGGCAGGCAGCGGATTTTGATGGGCACGCTGCGCTTTGCTTTGCCCATCCTACGATGATGCAAAAAGGGCAAGAGCGTGAAATTCAACCGTTCTCAGTTGCGTAGGATGGGCAAAGGAGCGAAGCGCCGTGCCCATCATCGGGGCAGGCAGCGGATTCTGATGGGCACGCTACGCTTCGCTTTGCCCATCCTACGATGATACAAAGAGCCGGTATCCAATGAAAAAGAGGGATGAGTAGCGTGGGAGAGAAAGATGGAGTGGCTGGCTCCGGAATGGATCTGAAATTTCTGCGGCGTGAGATTGTCGGTGTGGATGCCTTCATCCGGACCCCCTTTGGCGAGCGTATGATGTTGTATGCAGATTACACCGCCTCGGGGCGCTGCCTTGGATTCGTGGAGTCCTACCTGCTGTCTCTCGAGACCCTCTACGCCAACAGCCATACCGAAGACGATAGCAGCGGACGGATCACCACCGAACGCCTGCACCTGGCAGAAAAACAGATCAAGCAGGCGGTCAATGCCGGTGAGGACGGTCGGATCATCGCCTGCGGTACCGGTGCCACAGGCGCGATCGATCGGATGCAGCAGCTGGTGGGGGTCAGGTTGCCGCCAGCCAGCCGTGACCTGCTGGGAACACTGCTGCGGGGGTTTTGCGGCGAGGAACAGGCACAGGCCTTCGATCGCTGGCGCCAGGCACATCAGCCGGTGATCTTCGTCGGGCCCTATGAGCACCACTCCAATGAGATAACCTGGCGCGAGAGCATGGCCACCGTGGTGGAGGTGGAGATGTCCGAGGATGGCAGTATCGACCTGACCCACCTGGAGACCCTGCTGCAGGAACCCGCCTACCAGGGGTGCCTGCGCATCGGTTCGTTCTCCGCCGCCTCCAATGTCACCGGCATGCGCTCGCCGGTGTCAGAGATCGCCCGCCTGCTGCACCGGCACGATGCCCTGGCTTTCTTCGATTTTGCCGCCTCTGCACCCTATGTGGCCATCGACATGAACCCGACAGATGACGGGGGGGAAGAGACCGCCCATCTGGATGCGATATTCATCTCGCCCCACAAGTTCCTTGGTGGGCCGGGTTCCAGCGGTATCCTGGTGTTCAACAAGCGCTGTTATCATCCGGAGCTGCCGCCCAGCATCGCCGGTGGTGGCACCGTGGACTATGTGGGCCCGAATGACCATGATTTCATACAGGATATAGAGGCGCGCGAAAAGCCAGGTACTCCGGGTATCCTGCAGACCCTGAAGGCGGCACTCGCGTTCGAGGTGAAGGCCGCCGTGGGGATCGATGTGATCGAGCGGCGGGAACTGGAGATGACCCGCCGTGCCTTCAGCCGCTGGCAGCAGAACCCCCGGATCGAGATACTGGGCAACAGCGATCCGCAGCGGCGTATCGGCATCGTCTCGCTGAATATCCGTGACCGAAAGGGGCAGTATATTCACCCGCGGCTGGTCACTACCCTGTTGAACGATCTGTTTGGCATTCAGAGCCGTGCCGGTTGCTCCTGTGCCGGCCCCTACGGTCACCAGTTGCTGGGTATCGACCAGCAGAAGGCGGAGGAGTATCGCTCCTGGATCACCCGTGGCTACCATGGTATCAAGCCGGGCTGGTGCCGGGTCGGGTTCCACTATGTATTCGACCGGGCGGAGGCGGATTACCTGATCGAATGTATCGAATTCATTGGCCGGGAGGGTGACCTGTTCGTACACCAATACCATTTTGATGCCAGGAGCGGTGTATGGCAGCACAAGGAGTGGCAGGTGCCACAGGTGACCTTTTCGCTGGATGAGGCACTGGTGGGTGGGCAGGACCTGCCGCAGGTGCTGCCGGATGAGGAGCGTCACCGGCTTTATACACACTATCTGGAGCAGGCCCAGGCACTGGCCGATCAGCATAGGGCGGCGCAGGTGGAGGGGTAATTTTGCAAGGTGTAGGAGCGGGCTTGCCCGCGAAATGCTCTGGCAGCGGCAAGAGCACTGTTCGCGGGCTGTTCGCGGGCAAGCCCGCTCCTACAGGATAATTCTTTGTCATTTTGTATGAGATTTCAGTGCTAAGGTACTAAACTCTGTGTGTCCCTGACAGGAACAGGATTTCACCCCAGGATTGGAATGAAGAGATGATAGCAGCTTCCGTAATGGATCCCAGCCCCTCCACACTCAGACCAACGGATGTGATCGGTACTGCCGCCCGTTGCATTATGGATCACCGCTACCGAAACCTGCCTGTGGTCGATGAAGAAGGGCATTACCTCGGCGTCTTTGGTGTCAACTGCCTGTTGCGCCTGGTGCTTCCCAAGGCGGCCGTCATCGAGCGGGGGCTGACCAGTATGCCCTTCGTTCGGGAGACCCTGGGGCAACTGCACGCCCGCTTCGAGGAAAAAGCGAATCAGCCCATCTCGGTCTGCATGAACACAGAAATCGAAACTGTGCGGCCGGATACGCCACTGGTGGAGGCGCTGCTCATTCTCTATCAGAGCCGTGTCAGTATCCCGGTGGTGGAGGAGAACGGCAGGCTGGCAGGTATGATCTCCTACTGGGATGTGGGTCGGAAGATTCTCTCCGCCGAGGTGGAATGACCGGTGCATGAGGCGAGCGACATGCAGGTGATCTTCGGCATCGATCCAATCTGGTTTGCGGGCAGCCTGTTCGTGCTCACCTATGTTCTGATCGTCACCGAGCGCCTGAATCGGGCGGTCATCTCTCTCACGGCTGCCTGCCTGATGATTCTTGGCGGGGTTCTGACCCAGGAGGAGGCGTTCCAGGGGGTCGACTTCAATACCCTCGGTCTGTTGACCGGTATGATGATTATCGTCGGCATCACCCGGAAATCCGGGGTGTTTCAGTATCTTGCCATCTGGTCGGCGAAAAAGGTCGGGGCCAGCCCCTGGGGCATCCTGGTGATGCTGGTGCTGGTAACGGCATTTCTGTCGGCGACCCTCGACAATGTCACCACCGTGCTGCTGATCGTCCCGGTGACCTTGTTGATCACCGAGGCCTTGAAGATCAGCGCCTACCCTTATCTGTTCGCCGAGATATTCGCCTCCAATATCGGGGGCACGGCAACCCTCATCGGTGACCCGCCAAATATCATGATCGGGTCGGCAGTGGGCCTGACCTTCAATGATTTTCTGCTCAATCTGGCCCCCATTGCCCTGATCATACTGGCACTCATGTTGATTCCGATCTACCTGATCTGGGGTCGTCACCTGAAGGCCACGCCGGAGCGGCGGCAGCGGGTGATGGATTATCAGGAACGGGATGCCATTACTGATGTGCGGTTACTGTGGCAGTCACTGTTCGTGCTTGCGCTGGTGGTTATCGGTTTCATGCTGGCCCACCCCCTGGGACAGCAACCCGCCACCATCGCCATGTTCGGCGCCGCGCTGCTGCTGGTGCTGGACAATCTGCCCCGAACTGCCTCCGAGCAGTCGGAATCGGTCCACAAATCTTTCTGCGAGGTGGAGTGGACCACCATCTTCTTTTTTATCGGGTTGTTCATTGTGGTCTATGGCGTAGAGACCACCGGGCTGCTGCAGATGGTGGCCAACCATTTGCTGGAGATGACGGGGGGTGACCTCACCAACACCGTCATGGTGATCCTCTGGGTCTCCGCCGTGGCGTCGGCGGTCATCGACAACATCCCGTTCGTGGCTACCATGATCCCCCTGATCGAGAACATGTCCTCCAGTTTCGGCGGTGCCGAGGGACTGAAACCACTCTGGTGGTCCCTGGCGCTCGGTTCCTGCCTGGGCGGCAACGGCAGCCTGATCGGCGCCAGTGCCAACCTGATCGTGGCCGGGTTTGCGGAGCGCTCCGGCCAGCCCATCCGCTTTCTGCCGTTCATGCTGATGGCCTTCCCCCTGATGCTGCTTTCGATCCTCGTCAGTACCCTGTACGTCTATCTGCGTTATCTGTGAACCCTGTCGCCCATCGGTAAAGATATTGCCGCGGATTTACGCGGATAAAACGCAGATGAGATATTGAAATACGATAAAATCCGCGTTTTATCCGCGTGAATCCGCGGCTTATGGTTTTCTTATGTAACTCATGAATAAGTCCATGCAAGAACATGAAAGGTAGGGTGGATCAAGCGGAGCGGATCCACCAGGCTACAGAGTGTTGGTGGATCCGTCGCTGCGCTCCTTGATCCACCCTACCCGATTGTCCAGGGCTATTGAGAAGTTACTTTCTTATCGCGTAGGGGTGGCACCGAACG
>JAUUYI010000317.1 GCA_030590525.1 Sedimenticola sp.
ACAACGGGCTGGTCGCTGTCTGTGACCCATCCCTGATCGAATCCAGGGCGCGGCAGCTTGGCCTGTCGCTGGAACTGGAGCCCCACGATGGGTCACGCCCGGCCGCCACCGGGCCCGGCCGACTGACGGTGCTGCCGGTCTCGATGAGCCACCCTGCCACACCCGGTAAACTGGATCCGGAGAATGCAGAGTACGTGTTAGAAACCCTGCGGCGCGCCACTGAAGGATGCCAGTCAGGGGAGTTCTCGGCCCTGGTCACCGGCCCGGTGCATAAGGGCATCATCAATGACGCCGGACTCCCTTTTACCGGTCACACCGAGTTTCTGGCCAATCTGACCGGCGGTACACCCGTCATGATGCTCGCCTGTCCCGGCCTGCGGGTCGCCTTGGCCACCACGCACCTGCCCTTATCCCAGGTCAGTGCCGCGATCACCCGGGATTCCCTGGAACGGGTCATCCGCATCCTGCACCAGGACCTGGCCAACCGCTTTGGGATATCCGATCCAAAGATTCTGGTCTGCGGCCTCAATCCCCACGCCGGGGAGGGGGGGCACCTGGGCAGCGAAGAGATCGACACCATCTCACCGGTGCTGGAGCAGCTTTGCAGCGAGGGGCTGAGGCTGCAGGGACCCATGCCGGCCGATACTCTGTTCACCCCACGCTATCTGGAACAGGCCGACGCGGTGCTCGCCATGTATCACGATCAGGGCCTGCCGGTGTTGAAGCATCTTGGATTCGGCCAGGCGGTGAACATCACCCTCGGTCTGCCCATCATCCGCACCTCAGTGGATCATGGTACCGCCCTCGACATTGCCGGCACCGGTCGCGCCGGCCTCGGCAGTCTACTCGCCGCCGTCGAAGCAGCGGTAGAACTGGTATCAGCGTAACAGGGTCATCTGGGCCGCAGCCCGGGATCCCCCACTCTCCGAGAGCATATTGAGCTGCAGCGTCAGGCTAACAGCCAACGCCAGCCCCACCAGGGCGACCAGCACCAGCATGATATCCGGTTTTCTGTTACTGCGATCATTCATTCTCTGCACTGGATACTCCCTGTAGCAATTCTATGACTGGCTTCCCCCCGCCCAGCTGAGCGCGCTGGAGGGCCGTCAAACCAGCCTTGTTCTTCAATTTCGCATCGGCACCGGACAACAGCAGCTCAGTGACGACATCCAGACGACCAAAGGCAGCCGCCTCCATCAACGCGGTGTTACCGAGTGCATCCGTCGCGTTGGCATCGGCTCCAGCCGCCAGCAGCGCCAGAAGCGTTCTCTGGTTACCGTTGAATGCCGCCAGTACCAGGGCGGGGCGCCCCACCATATTTCTGACATTGGGATCAGCACCCTGAGCCAGCAGATCCTGTGTCATCTGTTCCCGGCCCTGGGCCACCGCAGTCAGTAACAGCTGTGCCGTATCCGCTGCGATGGCTGATATGGAGAGAAACAACGACAGAAGAAACACATTCCAGCGTCGGATAAAAATACCAGCAATCCTACTCATGCCGGTTCTATCGGCCATTTAATTCGCAGCTTTAACCCGGATATTTCACAAAGGGTTAATTTCATGTATCCCGTTTGGATGCTTGATTTTATCGATGGCAGGGGCTAACTTGCCGGCACTCTGTAACTACCTGTCCCTCCCTATGCCCCAGGAGAACACAAAACTGATCCACATCGATGTTGAGACCGCATACATCGAGTCTCAGTCGATGCCCGAGAAGAGCCACTATGTCTTTTCCTACACCATCACCATCCGTAACGACAGCGATGAAGCTGCGCGACTCCTGGGAAGGCACTGGATCATTACTGACGCCAACGGAAAAGAGCAGGAGGTGGTTGGCGAAGGCGTGGTCGGGCAGAAACCCTTCCTCAAACCGGGTGAACACTTCAGCTATACCAGCGGTACCGCCATGGAGACCCCGATCGGCAGTATGCGGGGCAGCTATCAGTTGCGTTCCGAGCACGGAGAGCATTTCGATGCCCCCATCGCCCCCTTCACCCTTGCCATTCCTCGTTCCCTGAATTGACTGGCATGCTAGAAAGCTGTCCGAAAGTGGGGCGCATACTGCGGAGAAATATATGGCTACCTATGCCATAGGCGACCTGCAGGGCTGCTACGACGAGCTGATGCGGCTACTGGACCGGATCCACTTCGATCCCGGGAAAGACCACCTCTGGTTTGCGGGTGATATCGTCAACCGTGGGCCAAAATCCCTGCAGGCCCTGCGCTTCATCAAGGCGCTTGGCAAGCAGGCAATCGTGGTACTCGGCAACCACGACCTGCACCTGCTGGCCCTCTCCCAGGGTAATACCAGACTTCTGGACAGAGATCACTCCCTCGATCCTGTACTCCGGGCGAAAGACCGCGACGAATTGCTCTATTGGCTGAGAAACAGGCCGCTGATATACCACAACCAGAAGGAGGGATTCAGTCTGGTCCACGCCGGCCTGCCACCCCAATGGGACGCCCAGACCGCTCGGGCACGGGCACGGGAAGTAGAAAAGAGACTGAGGGGTGACGGCTTCCCGGATTTCTGCCTCCATATGTACGGAAATCAACCGGTCATCTGGTCAGACAAGCTGAAAGGCATGGAGCGCCTGCGCTTCATAACCAACTGCTTTACCCGCCTGCGCTACTGTAACCAGCGAGGTCGGCTGGCGCTAAAGGAGAAAGGGCCGCCCGGCAGCCAGCCCCGGGGAATAATGCCCTGGTATGCCATACCAGGGCGGGCCAGCCGCAACGACCGCATCCTGTTTGGCCACTGGTCGACCCTCGGTTATCTCCACACGGATAACGTCTGGGCCCTGGACAGCGGCTGCCTCTGGGGTGGAAAGCTGACCGCATTGAAACTGAAAAGAGATAAGCCCCCTAAAGTCATTCAGCTCTCCTGCCCTGGCGCAAGCTCACCTAAAAGCTCCAAGTAATCCGCCACTCAGTGGGAAATGACGTAACTTCTCAATAACCCGGGGCAAACGGGTAGGGTGGATCAAGGAGCG
>JAUUYI010000343.1 GCA_030590525.1 Sedimenticola sp.
GTCAGTCGGCCGGGCCCGGTGGCGGCCGGGCGTGACCCATCGTGGGGCTCCAGTTCCAGCGACAGGCCAAGCTGCCGCGCCCTGGATTCGATCAGGGATGGGTCACAGACAGCGACCAGCCCGTTGTTCCGCCGGGACTGGGCCAACTGAATACAGAGCTCCGGGCCGATGCCGGCGGGTTCCCCTGGCGTCAGAGCAATGGGCTTGCGTTCGTCAGATGTTGTCATTGTGACGGATCTCGACATAGGCCTCGTCCCGCAGCCGACGCCGATAGAGAAAGCTTTCTTCGGTGAATTTGCGTTTGCTGATAGCCTGCTTTGCTTCCAACTCCCGTACCGCCTCGGTGCTGTCGTAGTCGCGGCGGTCGAGGACCTGCACGATATGCCAGCCAAAATCAGTACGAAAAGGCTCGCTTATACCCCCAATTGGCAGTTTGTCTACCTGCTCCTCGAAACGCGCTACCGTATCACCCGGTGCGAGCCAGCCCAGGTCGCCGCCCTTGATGGCGGATGATTTGTCATCCGAGTTGGAGCGCGCCAGTGTTGCAAAACTATCGCCGCCCAGAATGCGTTGCCGCAGCTGCTGCAGGTGCGTCCTGGCGGCGTCGTTCGAGGTTACTTCATTGGTCCTGATCAGGATGTGCTGTACGTGAGTCTGTTTGATGATGTATCGCTCGCCGCCTTTGTAATCCTCGAGTTTGATGATGTGGTAACCGCTGGGCGAGCGTACCGGGTCGGCGATCTCCCCCTTTTTAAGATCCGCTACCGCTTCCACCAGCAGGCTTGGCAGTTGATTGGCGGGGCGCCACCCCAGGTCACCGCCTTCCAGCGCCAGCTGGTCATCTGATTCGTTGATGGCGGCGGCGCGGAAGTCAAGGCCACCCCGGATGCGACCGACCAGCCGCTCCGCCTTGTCGCGGGCAGTGCTCACCTGTTCTGAAGAGGCGCCTTCAGGGATTGCGATGAGTATGTGCAGCAGGTGGTACTCGGAGCGGTCGCTGCTGCCGGTTGCCTGTTTGGTGAGGAAGGTCTGTATCTCCTTGTCGCTGACCCGGATGCGTCGCTGCACTTCCTGATTCATGAGGCGCTGGATGGTAATCTCTTCGCGCAGGTTATTCCGATAGCCTCGAAAATTTATGTCACTCTCCTCCAGGGCCTGGCGAAACTCGGTCAGGGTCATCCCGTTGCGCCGGGCGATGTTGCTGATGGTCTGGGCCAACAGATCCTCACTGGCTGAGATGCCAAGCTGTTTGGCGCGCTGGAGCTGGAGTTTTTTCATGATCAGTTTCTCCAGTATCTGTTTCTGTAGCACCTCTTTCGATGGCAGCTGGCCTCCTCTCTCACGTATTTGGACTGCGATAGTTCGAGTCATGTCGTCCACTTCACTCTGGACGACCACGTCCTCATCCACCACCGCTACGATGTGGTCGAGCGCTTCGATCTGGGCCGCCTGGAGTGGGGTGGAGGGGGCGCTGATCAGTATCAGCAGGAGTGCCAGAATGCATCCGCCGGTCCGGGAATGTCGATATATCATGGGTGTTGCATAAACCTCCTGGCCTGAGTCGTAGCCGTTCACGGGATGATTGGATATTTGGCCACGGATTGATTCGATAACACTACGTTACTATTGGATTCCATGTCCCGTACGGGAACAAGAGAAACCATAGGTTTTTTCGATGTGTTCACTCATCAGGGCTATCACAACATCCGTGTGTGATCCGCGTCAATCCGTGACCTTCGCCCTAATTTGTCTGGTACCCGAGGATTCCCTGCTCGAGAAATTCGTCGATCTTGCTGCCGATGCTGGTCAACCCCTTGAGTTCGACCTGCAACATCACGGAGTTGACCCGCTCCTTTTCTCCATCCGGGTCGGTCAGCAGTTGGCGGGCAATAAAGCGGCCGATCCAGCAGCAGGTCTCATATTCCAAACCACCGTAGAAGGCCATGGTTTCGCTGTATTTCAATGAATAATTCCAATAACCAACCGTGTGCAGCCGGGGTGTCAGTGGCCAGCGGCCGGAGATGTCGGCCGTTTCAAACTCTGACTCATCGTAGCGGTAGCTCAGGTTGAGAATGCGTCGCTGCTTATCCAGATAGTGAAGTGACGCCGCCCCCTTTTCAGTCTTGTCCCGGTAGGTGTTGTACCGAACGGAGCCCCGGGTGCTAAGATTGTCGGTCAGGCGGGCCGCTGCCTCTGCCACCCAGGCGGAGCTGTTGTCATCCTGCACTTTGTCCGTGGGGTTGAGCTGCACCTCCCGGTCCCGGAAATAGAATATCTGGCCGATGCTGCCCCGGAACAGTTCCGCGCCCGTCTCCGGACTCAGGGTGCGGGTGGTCAGGACGGTGGTGAGCTGGTTTGCATCGCCCACCCGGTCGGCACCGCTGAAGCGGTTTTCCCGGAACAGATTGGCCATGCTGAAGTCGACGGTGGAGGTGTCGAAATCTGGCAGATCATCCTGATTTTGTTTGGGAACGTAGAGGTAGAACAGGCGTGGTTCGAGGGTCTGCTGCGCCGTATTGCCGAGCCAGCTCCCTGAGCGCTCGAACACCAGGCCACTGTCCAGGCTGAAGGTGGGTATGGTGCGGTCCGGCGTGTCGCTCACCCCAGGCCCTTCATCACCGAGACGGTAGGCGGTGTACCTCACGCTGGCCTTGGGGGTGAAAAACCCCCAGGGGCGGCGTAGCGGCAGGCTGATGCCTGGCTGCAGGTCGACTCGA
>JAUUYI010000229.1 GCA_030590525.1 Sedimenticola sp.
ATGTTCCAAGGTCAGTCCGCGCTGGATCGGATGTTGGGCGGCAGCCTGGTGGACCTGGCGGATGTGCGTCGACACCTTGACGCACAGCGAGGTCTTTGAGCCCGATGGTAGATCTGGCGGTTCCAGAGTGGGAGTACCAATACCGTATTGTTGCCTCTGAATATCCACCAATCAATTTTTTCGAGACCCTGGTCGATCCCGATCTGATGAATGAACTGTTCTATGTCGAAGGTCTTACCAATGACAGGTTACGTGATGAAGTGGGTGATATTGCCTTGGTCGCTCCAGAGGATCGGGTGTGTGGGCCGGGTTCTTCCCCTGTGATGGCAGCATTTACGCATGTCGGTGTGGAGAGTCGATTCAGTGACGGCAGCTTTGGCATCTATTATGCCGGTGAATCTTTAATCACGGCGATTGAAGAGAGCAAATTTCACCGGGCGTGTTTTCTTGGTTACACCAAGGAGGCGCCTGGTGAGATCGATATGCGAACCTACGTCGGAGAAGTTGCCAAACCTCTACATGATATCCGCATCGGTTATGACGACTTGCATAATCCAGATACAGGCACTTGGTCTGTTCCCCAAGCCTTTGGCCAGAAAAAGCGAATAGGCAATTCCTGGGGAATCGTCTATCGTTCTGTCCGAAATCCAGGCGGTGAGTGTATTGCTGCCCTTCGCCCGCCAGCCATCACCATCCCCCGTCAGGGACCGCACCTTTCCTATGCCTGGGACGGATCGAGGATCACCCGTGTCTATGAGAAGAAACTGATCGTTTGATAGTTCTTATTCCGGATACGGTTCGTTCGAATATTTGCACCATACGGCATGACGATAGCAGGCAGTCTGCTATGAAAGGGTATCGAACAGCCAGATGGAGAGCCCCTCCCGGGTGAGGACTTTCAGCTGCTTGTCATTGGTCAGTATCCCGGACGCCTGATTGATGATGGCGGTGGCCCCATGAATGGCGTCCGGTGTTCGAAGGCCATAGTCTGCCCGCAGTCTGGCGGCCTCCCTGCTGATCTCCGTGGTCAGGGTGATGACCTCCAGGTTCCTGAAGTTGATCAATCGATTGGACAGACCGACTGCAGCCTGCGGATCCCTGGAACGATAGAGCGGAACCAGCAGTTCAGCGAACACCAGATTGGCCATGACCCCCTGCAATTCTCCGGACTCGATGCGGCCAAAGATCTTTTCCGCCTTCTTTGAATAGCGCGCGTTTTCCTCCAGAAAATAGATCAGGGCGACGGTATCCAGCAGGACCCGGCTGCCTTTGGGAATCATTGATCCCATTCGTCCCGTGCCTCTTGCAGTTCATCGGCGTAGTCCCGCCAGACCTCTGAACGGTAGGCGGCCAGCGCATCGACGTCGGAGCAAGGCGCCTTCCGTATCACCGCATGATCTCCCTCTAACTCTACGACCAGCCGGTCACCCGGGTGGATTCCGAGCTTCCGGCGTATCTCCGCGGGTAGAACGAGCTGGGATTTTGAGCTGAGTGTTGCTGTGGGCATGTGTTTACCTTGGACGATTTACCAAAAAGTAAAGCATGCATTTGCTGTTTCTACAACACCTGTGCTCCGCAAATAATATCGCACCAGCATAAATCGCGATACATTGTCGAAGCGTCGCAGTGCGACTTTACGCTCTTGGTAAAAGGCGAGTTGTTTTCGGAGGAATAGATTCTCAGCCGCCAAAGCGGTGCGGGATCGCGCACATAAGGCAATAAAATGCACGCCATTGGTGAAGATTGGACGAGCGAGACAGACAATCTGTAACTTCTCAATAACCCGGGGCAAACGGGTAGGGTGGATCAAGGAGCGTAGCGACGGATCCACCAACGCGACCCAGCCTGGTGTATCCGCTCCGCTTGATACACCCTACATTTCAGATTGTTGCCTGAACTTATTGAGAAGTTACGACAATCTCGCCTAACGTCTTGAAGTTGCGGGAAATAATGTCCATGACCTCAGCATACACCGACCCATCAATGCTTGGCTAATCCTCTTCCCCAAACCAGCGAAATTGTGCGATCGGGGAATAAATACGGAGCACAAGTGGGTTATGCTTCAAGGGCTGGCAAATTACCAATATTCTGGACAACTTCGCAGCGATCGTGCAAGATCTTTTGTTGATCGAGCTGGCCCATGCCTGTAACCGCGGTTTAATGAATCACGATGTCGACCATATTGGTACTCAATGGCCCCAATCTGAATCTACTCGGCACCCGGGAGCCCGAGTTATACGGCAGAGAAACCCTGCAGGAGATCGCACGGCGACTGAGTGGGATCGCCGGCGCCGCAGGTCAAAAACTCGATTTTCTGCAGAGCAATGCAGAGCATGAATTGATCGGCGCGGTCCATCAGGCCCGCGAACAGGGAGTCGCCTGGATCATTTTCAACCCAGCGGCCTTCACCCATACCAGTATCGCCCTCCGGGATGCCCTGCTGGGCGTGGAGATCCCTTTCATCGAGGTGCACCTCTCCAATGTCCACGCACGTGAGGCGTTCAGGCGGCACTCCTATCTTTCTGATATTGCAGAAGGCGTTATCAGCGGCCTGGGGCCCCAGGGATATGAACTG
Organism: Sedimenticola sp.; assembly: GCA_030590525.1. Lineage (GTDB taxonomy): Bacteria > Pseudomonadota > Gammaproteobacteria > Chromatiales > Chromatiaceae > JAUXBK01. The sequence goes on from JAUUYI010000229.1 coordinate 2,576, forward strand.
GCCCTGCGGGCGATACTGCGCCGGCTGGGTGCCTGATGCAGCGCACGCTTTAGAGACCAGAATAAAATGGACATCCGAAAAGTTAAGAAGCTGATCGAACTGCTGGAAGACTCCGACATCGCCGAGATCGAAATACACGAAGGTGAGGCATCGGTACGTATCAGCCGGATGAGCAATCAACCCGTACCGGTTGCCATCGCTCCGGCACCGGCTCCTGTCGCTGCAGCCGCACCCATGGCAGCCCCGGATCCCGGCAGTGAGCCTGAATCACCGGAGATACCTGGCCATACGGTCAAGTCACCCATGGTCGGGACCTTCTACCGCTCCCCCTCCCCGGGTACTAAATCATTTGTGGAAGAGGGGGATCGGGTGTCTGTCGGCGACACCCTTTGCATTATCGAGGCGATGAAGATACTCAACCAGATCGAATCCGACACGTCTGGCATCATCAAAAAGGTGCTGGTCGAAAATGGCCAGCCGATCGAGTACAACCAGCCTCTGTTCATCATCGAATAGCCGCTATGATCGAAAAAATCGTCATTGCCAACCGGGGTGAAATCGCCCTGCGCATCCAACGTGCCTGTCGCGAGCTCGGTATCCGCACCGTTGCCGTCCACTCCGAGGCGGATCGGGACTTGAAGCACGTCCGCCTGGCGGATGAGTCCGTCTGCATCGGCCCGCCACCCTCCGCCGACAGCTACCTGCAGATCCCCTCTATCATCAGCGCCGCGGAGGTAACCGATGCAGTGGCCATCCACCCCGGTTACGGTTTTTTGTCGGAGAATGCGGATTTTGCCGAACGGGTGGAGGAGAGTGGCTTCATCTTCATTGGGCCGAGGCCAGAGACCATCCGCACGATGGGCGACAAAATCACTGCCATCGATGCGATGAAGACAGCGGGCGTACCCTGCGTACCCGGCTCGGATGGCCCGTTGACTGAAGAGAAGGAGCATACGGTCAAGCTAGCCCGGGAGATCGGCTACCCAATCATCATCAAGGCCGCGGGCGGGGGGGGCGGTCGTGGTATGCGGGTGGTCCACTCGGAGGCGGCCCTGCTCAACGCAGTGGCCATGACCCGGGCCGAGGCCGGCGCAGCCTTTGGTAATGAAACCGTATATATGGAAAAATTCCTTGAAAATCCACGCCACGTGGAGTTCCAGGTATTGGCCGACACCCACGGCAATGCCATCCATCTGGGAGAACGCGACTGCTCCATGCAGCGCCGCCACCAGAAGGTAGTGGAAGAGGCCCCTGCGCCCGGCATCACCGAGAAGCAGCGTCAACAGATCGGAGAGCGCTGCGCCGAGGCCTGTCGTCGCATCGGCTATCGCGGCGCCGGCACCTTCGAGTTTCTGTATGAAAACGGAGAGTTCTACTTCATCGAGATGAACACCCGGATCCAGGTGGAGCACCCGGTCACAGAGATGATCACCGGCGTAGATATCGTCAAAGAGCAGTTGCGCATCGCCGCCGGTCAGGAACTCTCCTACACTCAGGATCAGATCGAGATCAGGGGTCACGCCATCGAATGCCGGATCAACGCCGAAGACCCTCAGAGCTTCATGCCCTGCCCCGGCAAGATCAAACATCTGCATATGGCAGGCGGACCTGGTATCCGAATGGATACGCACATCTACGCCGGCTATACCGTGCCCCCTTATTATGACTCGATGATTGGTAAACTGATTGCCCATGGCGAAAACCGGGACTCCGCCATAGCCCGCATGCGTACCGCCCTTTCGGAGA
>JAUUYI010000148.1 GCA_030590525.1 Sedimenticola sp.
GGGTCAGATTATTTCACAGGTGCGGATGAAACAGGGTTATGTGTCCGGCGGCGAAAATGCAACGGTGCGGATTCGCGTGGCTGGGGAGCAGGCCTGGCTCACCATCAAGAGTACCACTCAGGGCATCCGCCGGCTGGAATTCGAATATACCATTCCGACAACGGATGCGGAGCAGATGTTGATGGCGTTGGCGAAGCAGCCCTTCATCGACAAGACCCGCTATAAGATCAGGCAGGGGAGTCATGTCTGGGAACTGGATGTGTTCGAGGGTGAGAACCAGGGACTGGTGATGGCCGAACTGGAACTGGAATCAGAAGATGAGCGATTCGAGACTCCCCCGTGGGCCGGTGAAGAGGTCTCGGGGGATCCCCGCTATTACAATTCCAGCCTGGCGAAGCGACCCTATAGCAGCTGGGCTGGATGACTCATCCTGTTCCCTGGAGCCGGCTCAAACGGGTAGGATAATGCGATGAGTTTTCCAAGCGCATCCTGCGCCCGATTCGTTGCACAATGGCGCACCGCACGCCAATGGGGCGGATTAGTGCTGCTGTTGATGTTTACCGCCTGTTCCTCCCCGCCTCCGGTCGATACGATTCGCATGGGGTTGGCCAGTGCCCCTTCCAGTCTGGATCCCAGGGTTGCGACGGATGCCGCTTCAGAACGAATCAACCGGCTGCTCTACGATCGGCTGGTGGAACTGGATGATGCCGGGATGCCAGTACCCGGTATCGCCCGTTGGGAGAGGTTGGGGCCTGACCATTATCGCTTTTTCCTGGCGCCTCGGCGGCGTAGTTTTCACGATGGCTCCAGATTGGAGTCGGGGGACGTGAAGGCCACCATCGAGTTTGTCCTCGAACCGGGCAATGGTTCACCGTTTCGGACTGCTCTCTCCCTCATCGAGCGCATCGAAACCCCCTCCAGCGAGCAGGTCGATTTTTTTCTACGGCGGCCGGATCCCCTGTTTCCCGCTTACCTGGGTGTGGGTATTGTCCCAGCGGAGGCCGCGGCCCGTTCCCATCCGTTCAACAGCCGCCCCCTGGGCAGTGGTCCGTTTCGTTTCGTTGACTGGCCCACCGAAGGCCGACTCATTCTGCAGCGCCTGCGTGACGGGCAACACTTCAGCTTTGTACTGGTAAAGGATCCCAGCGTGCGGATCATGAAGCTGCTGAGGGGTGAGATCGACATGCTGCAGAATGACCTTCCACCGGAGCTGGCTGCCTTTCTCGGTCGGCAGCAGGGTGTGGTGGTGGCTCGTGCGCCGGGTACCAATTTCAGCTATATCGGCTTCAACCTGATGAACCCGGATACCGCCCGCCTGCAGGTGCGGCGTGCCGTCGCCCATGCGATCGATCGAGATGCGATCATCGAATACCTGATGCAGGGGGGTGCCCGTCCGGCCCAGGCGCTGCTGCCCCCGGAACACTGGGCCGGTGGCAAAGGACTCGAGCCGTTGGAGTACGACCCGCCAAAGGCACGGGAGCTGCTGCGGGAGGCGGGTTATGGGCCCGGTCACCCGCTGGAACTGGAATACAAGACCTCCAGCGATCCTTTCCGTATCCGTATCGCCACCATTATTCAGAGTCAACTGGCCCGGGTCGGGGTCAGTGTAAAGGTGAGGAGTTATGACTGGGGCACCTTTTTCGGTGATATCAAGGCCGGGCGGTTTCAGCTCTACAGCCTGACCTGGGTCGGTATCCGCACACCGGACCTGTTTCGGTATATATTCCACAGCAGCTCCCTTCCCCCCGGCGGTGCCAACCGGGGACGCTACCGCAGTGCCGATGCTGACAGGTTGATCGAGGCGGCAGAGGCGGTGGATGATCTCTCCCGGCAGGCACCGATCTATCAGAGACTGCAGGCGCTCGTGCTGGTCGATCTTCCCTATCTGCCGCTCTGGTATGAAGACCAGATCTTCGTGCACCGCAGCGATATCACCGGTTATGATATCGCCGCTGACGGGAATTATGACGGTCTGCTCAAGGTTAAGCGTAGCGTTGAGCGGGCACCGCCTGCGAGCGACTCTCAGAGAGATAACGATGGGTAATTATCTGCTCTCCCGCCTTCTGGGTGCGCTGCTGGTGGTACTGGGGGTGGTGTGTCTGGTATTCCTGCTGATTCACCTGGTCCCCGGTGACCCGGTGGAGGTGATGCTGGGGGAGTCCGCCCAGGCAGCGGATCGTGAGGCCCTGAGGGTGGCGCTGGGGCTGGATCAGCCGATCCTGCTTCAATTGGTTCATTACTTCGAGGGACTGCTGCAAGGCGACCTGGGCACCTCTCTTCACTCCCGCCGACCGATAGCCACTATCCTGGTCGAACGCTTTCCCGCCACCCTGGAGCTGGCTGGCATGGCACTGTTGTTTGCCATCGTCATTGCGCTTCCCATGGGGGTAATGGCTGCAACCCACAGGGGCAAGGCCATGGATTACGGGGCGATGAGCTTTTCCCTGCTGGGTATATCTATCCCCAATTTCTGGATGGGACCGATGTTGATCCTGGTGTTCTCCCTCTGGCTTGGCTGGACCCCGGTAAGTGGCCGCGAAGGCTGGGCCAGCTTTATCCTGCCCTCGATTACGCTGGGAACCGCTCTCGCCGCCGTGCTGGCACGCATGGTGCGAAGCAGTCTGCTCGAAGTGCTGGGAGAGGACTTCGTGCGTACCGCCCGGGCGAAAGGGTTGCCCGAGTGGCAGGTGATCTGGCGTCACGCGCTGGGTAATGCATGGCTTCCGGTCATTACCCTGCTGGGGTTGCAGTTGGGGGCACTGCTGGGCGGTGCGGTGATCACCGAGACCATCTTCTCGTGGCCTGGAATCGGTTCCCTGATGATCGAGTCGATTCAGAAGCGCGACTACCCGGTGGTGCAGGGGTGTGTACTACTGATCAGTGTCAGCTATGTGCTGGTCAATACCCTGACTGATCTGTTCTATGCCTGGATTGATCCCCGCATACGCATGGGAAAAGAAAGGTGACGCGCTTTGGCCGTATGCTGTCGCTGCTGGTGCTTTTTCTGTGGGGGCTCGCTGCCCTGCTGGCACCTGCCCTGCCGCTGCATCCGGAGCAGATCGATCTGCAGCAGATACTCACTGGACCGAATGAGGCCGCATGGCTGGGCAGTGACGACCTGGGCCGATCTATCTTCGATCGCCTGGTCATGGGTGCACGCACCTCCTTTTCTGTTGCTATCGGCGTGGTGGTCATCTCGGCGATCATCGGCACCCTGCTGGGGGCCTTTGCCGGTTACACAGGTGGCATGGCGGATCAGGTATTGATACGGGTAATCGACATATTCCTCGCCTTTCCAGGGATTCTGCTTGCCATCGCCCTGGCTGGCGTGATGGGGCCAGGAATGGACAACGTCATTATCGCCCTCTCCGTCGTTGGCTGGGTGGGTTACGCCCGGCTCGCCCGGGCGCAGGTGCTGTCACTCAAGCAGCGGGATCACGTGGCGGCGGCCATTGCCCTGGGAACAGGTCGGGTCACCATTGTGCTGCGCCACCTGCTGCCCCTGATCGCCTCGCCCCTGATTGTCGAGGCAACCTTCGGTATCGCCTCCATGGTGATCGCCGAGGCGGGATTGTCATTTCTCGGTCTGGGTGTGCAGCCCCCGGAAGCCTCCTGGGGCAGCATGATCCGTGACGGGGCCCGCTATATGCTGATTGCCCCTCACATGGTGCTGGCGCCCGGTATCGCGGTGATGATGGTGGTGCTGGCGGTCAATCTGCTGGGGGACCGTCTGCGGGACTATATGGATGTGCGTATCCTCAGGCCAGGCCACGCACCGGTCAGCCCTTCCCGTGGCCCTTAGTGCCAAACTCCGTAACTTCTCAATAAGGCCAGGCAAAAGCCTTATATTAAGTAGGGTGGATCAAGCGGAGCGGATCCACCAGGCTGCGGAGCGTTGGTGGATCCGTCGTTGCGCTCCTTGATCCACCCTACCCGTGTCCCGTGTGCCTCGGGTTATTGAGAAGTTACCAAACTCCAAAGCATGCTGAATAGTGTAAAAATTGAAAGATAACCCTATTGAACGAAAAAGCTGGTAAAGAAAAGATCATCCACCTCTTTTTCCCCGGTCAGCCCCTGCATGACCCCCTGCACCGCTGCCAGGGCGATCTTGCGCAGTTTCTCTTTACCCTGTTGCCCTTTCAGCTCTTCGCTCTGCTGATCACTTAACAGCAGCAGCAACTCGTGCCGGATGGCCGGATCATGGAGTTTCAAATCCTCAATGGCCTCCTGGTTCCGGGTCATCAGCTGAATATCGCAGCGTATGTACTTGTCCCGCCCCTGCACGTTGCTGACCAGGGAAGGGGAGAGCTTATAGTAGAGGGTCTGACTGGGTGTCGGTTCATCATCCGCAGCCACGAGCGCAGCGGGGGAGAGCAGAAAACAGGCAAGCAGCAGGATAGTCTCGGTCCGCATCTATCGGTTCCAGTTATGTGATAAATTCTTGGAGGCTGTCGGATTTGCAGCCTCCCAGGCATGACTTTTATCGGGCAGAGCGATAAAAACTGAAGGAGGGATTGTTCGGATGGTTATCGACAGAGTGCTGAGAGGTACGCCATGAGCCATGGGCCATTGATGCTGGATCTGGTCGCTGCCAGCGTATCCGCCGATGAGAGAGATCTGCTCAGTCACCCGGCGGTAGGTGGGGTCATCCTGTTCAGTCGTAACTATGAATCACCGGCCCAGCTGACAGCCCTGGTCACGGAGATCCACGCCCTGCGGGAACCCTCACTGCTGGTGGCCGTAGATCAGGAGGGGGGGCGGGTTCAACGATTTCGGGAAGGCTTTACCCGCCTGCCCCCCCCCGCCTGGTTCGGTAAACTCTATAACCGCAATCCGAAGCGGAGTCTGCAGATAACCAGGGCCATCGCCTGGCTGATGGCCACGGAACTGCGGGCAAGCGGGGTCGATTTCAGTTTTGCGCCGGTGCTGGATCTGGATACCGGAGTCAGCAGTGTCATCGGTGATCGGGCGCTCCATGCCCAGCCGGTAGTCGTGGCAGAACTGGCCCATGCCTGGCTGATGGGGGTGCACTCAGCTGGAATGGCGGCTGTGGGCAAACACTTTCCAGGTCACGGCGGAGTGCTGGAGGACTCACACCTGGCGCTGCCGGTGGACACTCGGCGACCTGAAGACGTGATGATGGAGGATCTGCTGCCGTTTCAACGGCTCATCGACTACGGTATCGAAGCGATCATGCCAGCCCATGTCATTTATGAGCAGGCATCTCCCATGCTGGCCGGGTTTTCCAGCTTCTGGCTGGGGGAGGTGCTCAGAGGGAAACTGGGGTTTCAGGGGGTCGTGTTCAGTGATGACCTGACGATGGCAGCGGCCGGTGTGGCAGGTGATTTCGGGGAGCGGGCGCGCAAGGCGCTGGTAGCGGGTTGCGACATGGTGCTGGTCTGTAATGACCGGGAGGGGGCGATCCAGGCGCTGGGCGAGCTGAAGCAGTATACCGACCCCGCTGCTCAGATGCGGTTGATAAGAATGCATGGAAGAAGGGCTGTCAGCAGGGCTGAGATGCATCTCGATCCCAGATGGAAGGAGGCGGTAGAAATGGCGGCCGGTTACGAATCCAGTCCGCTGCTGGACCTCGATCTTTAGGAGCCTGTCCAAGAATTCCACATGGAAAGATGTTGCATTTAGAGATGGGATATGAGACATATAGATCCACCGCAGGAAACGGAAAAAATAGAAGAAAAACAGTAAATTAGTAAACGCTTATTGGGCATAAGGGTTTTCCCGGGGCGGTGTCAGTGAGGTATCCATGCGCAGGTCGGCCACTGCCTCTTCGTACAAGGGGGCGGGATTGATTAGTCCGCTGCAATGGGAAGGAATGATCTGTTTAGTTAAAGTTGTACTGGAGGACGAGAAGTATGTCGACACTCAATGAGTTCAGGCAGAGGCAGGATGAGCTTCTGGGAATGATCAGTGATCTGAGAGTGATGTTGAAGCCTGAGCAACTGAAGGTTGGACC
>JAUUYI010000185.1 GCA_030590525.1 Sedimenticola sp.
GATGCGGTGAGCGCCTCGAAGATGTCGGCAATCGCCATCATCCGGGCGGTCAGCGGCATCTGCTCACCGGTCAGCCGCCGGGGATAACCCCGCCCATCCATGGTCTCATGGTGACACCCTGCGATCAGGGGCACATCCCGGAGATGCCTGGGATAGGGCAGCTTCTCCAGCATCATGATGGTCTGTACGATATGATGGTTGATGATGTAGCGCTCTTCCGCCGTCAGGGTCCCTCGTTCGATCCCCAGATTGTACAACTCTCCGTGGTTGTATGCGTACTCCGGCACCTCCAGCCTGAAACCCCAGGCGTCGTCTTCGGTCAGACGGTCAGCGGGACCCCGTTTCACCCGATGTTCCGGTTTGTCAGCGAGCAGCCGTTCCTCCGCCGGCAACGGCCTGGCCGCTGCCCGCTGCTTGCGCTTCAGCTCTCCCTGAGAGATTCCGATACGATCGTCCAGGGTCCGCATCCAGCGCCTCTCTCCGATCTGCCGAAGCCGTTCCATCCGATCGGGGGCCATGAACTCTCCCCCCTGATTGCATTCGGCAACAAAGGCGAAATCATCGTCCAGCTGCCGCCATTCCGCCTGCAGTTCGCCGTTCAGCCGTTCCTCATCGTCCCCTGCCGCCAACTGTTGCCAGTAAGTGATCGCGGCATCCCGTTTCAACACCTCGAAGCGCATCCGGATCTCGTGGATGCGGTCATGTATCCCCTCCAGCTTAGTCGCCTTGTCCACCACGTACTCCGGGGTGGTGACCTTTCCACAGTCGTGCAGCCAGCTTGCGATCTCCAGCGCCTCCCACTGCTCCCGGCCCATCCTGAAGCTGTCGAAGGGCGGTTCCCCGGTATCGACTGCAGCCTGTGCCAGCATTCGGGTCAGCTCCGGTACCCGCTGGCAATGGCCGCCAGTGTAAGGTGACTTGGCATCGATGGCACCGGCAATCAGTTTGATAAAGGATTCGAGCAACGCCTCCTGCATCATCAGCAGCTGTCGGCTCTCCAGGGAGACTGCGGCAAACCCGGACATGGCGCGAACAAAGGCAATCTGCTCCTGTTCATGCCGTTTATCCGGCCCCTGCTGCACCCGGTAGACCAGGCAGAGCAGACCGATCAGTTCCTGCTGGCGATTATGCAGCGGCTGCGCGATGACGCTGAGCCGGTCGACACCCAGCAGCCCCAGCAGGGGCACCAGCGGTTCCGGCCCGTTATGATCCACGCTGAACCCACCCTCGCTCATCCGGTCCGTCACAGCCCCGACCTGTTCCAGCGACAGCCGGGGGATGGAATCCACTGATTTTCTTCCCCCCCCTTTTTCCTGCAGCGTACTGGGCTCCAGAAACCGGTCGCTCTCATCCAGCAGGTAAGTCAGTACCGCGTCCGCCTGACTGACAGACAAGGTCTCTCGGTTGATTCGATCCAGCAGTGAGTCGAACTCCCGCTCCCCAGCCAGAGAGTTGATCAGTGTCAGGAAGCGATTGATCGTCTCCTTCATCATCCCCATCGCGACCGCCAGCTGGTCCACCTCCAATATGACAGAGCGGGTCCGGATCGGTTCGTTGAAGTCGAAGCGCCTGATCCGACCGGCTGCCCTGGCCAGGCGGCGCATGGGCTCTGATATGCGCCTTGCCAGTAACCAGACGACAGGGATCGAGATAAGAATGATGGTGGCGGTGCTGAAAAATGCCTGCCTGCGGATCTCAATCGCTTCACTGAGCAGCTCATCGACCGGGGAGACCATGAGCAGGTAGAGGTCCACCCCACCGCCCTTTCCCAACCGCGCCATGGAACCCTGCCAGGGTTTACCCTCGAACTCGAAGGAGAATTCATCCGCTCCCAACGCCAACGTCGGGCCGAGAAATGTCAGCACCGGGCTGTCCAGATCCATGAGGCGGGGCAGCCGTCCTCTCCCGTCAGCGGTTTCGACCTGTAACCGCCGGGTATCCGGATAGGCCAGCACATCGCCCTCCGCACCGATCAGCAAAACCTCCGAATTCTGCGTGATCCGGTGCCCCGCCAGGGTCTTGGACAAACTCCGCAGCGTGATGTCGGCAGCCACGACTGCCCCTGACTGCCCGGATTTCAGAGTGATCGTCGTGCCTACCTCCCGGAGAAAATGAAACAGGTAGGGATAAGTAGCGAGAGGCCGCGCCGTTATCGCCCTTTTATACCAGGGGCGGACGCGGGGATCATAGCTGGTCGGCTCTGGCGCCTCTCTGGCAATCTCTTTCAGCTGCAGATCGAAGAAGAGCCGGGTCAGCGTACGCTCGTCATTACTGTCAGTGGCGATATCGTCCACCATGATATAAGCCGCAGCGGGGGCCTGGAGCGATTTGCGAACCCGCTCGTCATCGAGTGGGCGAACGATAAAATAGTCACCGTTTTCATAGCCCACCTGTATTCCGCTGACAGAAGGGGTGCTTTGCAAGGCGGTCACTAAGTTCCGCAACGACGTCAATCGTTGGTCCAGTGATTCGGCACGGGTTACCGGAGACTGGGCCAGCAGACGCACCGTGGTCATTACCGGGAGATAGGTAACCCTGAAATCCAGGGCCACCTCTTTTGCGATCTGACGGTAGAGCCGACCTGCACTGTCCAGTATAATTTCCGAGGTACGGTTATAGTTCTGCCAGCTGAGCACCCCGCCGACAGTGACCACCAGGATGATAAACAGTGCACTGATGGTGAACTGCAGCGGCAGACGGTAGCTGCCCGCCTTGCTTTCCTCCACTGTGGTTTCCTGGTCACTCTGATTCACTGCTGCCACCTTTGCATCGCTTTAAGGGCTCGCGGAAATAAAAAATTATCCAATCCTGCTTGTCTCTAAGCTGATACCCTGCGCATTACGGGATAATTTTTTATTTCCGAGGCCCTAACGACAGGGGGCGCTGTCACTGGCACCCTCATCCCGGCAAAGGCTCTTCCTGCCACCAGAGCGTTTTGCCATGTTCTGAAAAGAGATACGATACGCAGTGTAATACTTCAGCACGTTTCGCACATACTGCACCGTCTCCTGTCCCACCAGACGCAAAGCCGCCATCTCCACATTGCCGAACCAGCGGTCGGGGTCCAACCCCATCTTCGAGGTCAGCTTACGCATTCCCGCCACCTTTCTCGGCCCTGCATTGTAGGCAGCAAAGGCCAGATATGTCTGATCGTCCGCGGGGATGGCCGGATCGGAAAAGTAGCGTTTGCGCAAAAAGGCCAGATACTTCACCCCCGCGTGGATATTATTTTCCAGCTTGTCGATATGCTTGATTGACACATGCTTGTCAGCTGCGGTCGAACGCTTGATCTGCATGATACCGATAGCCCCGGCCGGGCTCTTCCTGGAGTGCTGGAGCTCCGACTCCTGATACGCGATAGCAGCAATCTTCAACCAGTCGAAGCCATACTCTTCCGCATAGCGTTTGAAATACTTTTTCGCCTTGTCGAACCGGACCCGTTCCTTTCCCCGTTTCGGGTCCTTGATCCAGACGCTCTTTTCGTAATATCTCCGAAACAGAATATTCCCCAGCAGCGACCCCTTCTTGTGGCTGACGACAAACTGGTTCAGGTGCTCCAGCAGTTGCGGGTTTTTGTTACGCACCGCCCATGCGATACGACCGCCCGTATTGATCTTGATATCCGGGTAAAAGCGAAGCTGCGGCAGCACTTCCCCCCACAATCGTGCCACATGATCATCCGCCACGGTAAAATCGATGACATTGGCATTGGCCAACTCCAACAGGTCTTCCGTCTGCAGATGCTCATCCACCTCCCGGATAATGAGCGGCTCGATCCCACGTTTTTTGAGCTGACGGTTGACCCGTTTCAGATGCTGGACATAACTGCTTCCTCGCAACAGATAGACATCTTCACCGGAGAGATCCTCTATCCCCTGCAACGGCTTCGCCCTCGAACTGGCCACCAGGATCTCCGCAACACGCTTCAGGTAAGGATTGGAGAAGGCAACCCGTTCCTCCCGGTCCGGCGTAATCGTCATCCCGGCCGCGATGATATCTCCCTTTCCCGCATTCAAAGCTTCGATCAACCGACTGAACGGGGTGGGGACGTAGACAAAGCCTATGCGTAAACGCTCCCTTGGCACGCCCTTGTTCAGGGCGCGCTTAAACTGCTCCATCAGCTCGTATTCGAAGCCGTGGGCCTTTGGCCCGTCCAGAAAATAGCTGGTCCTGTTATAGCTCACCAGCACCCGGACCAGGGCGCGCTTCTTCATGCTATCCAGGTCATGGTTGAACGACTCGGTCAGCAGTTGATTCAACCGCTCCTCCGGCTCCTCTGCTGCCGGGATCGCCATTACCGGCATCACGACGAATGCCCAGACAAACAGTGGCAGCCACCACCTGATCGGAGTCACCCTATTATTCATAGATAATCCTTCAGACCCTCTCTCGACCAGATACACCTTGCAGGGTAAGCACCCAGTTAACCCCGTTGAGTGGCCCTGTTTACCCCTGCTGGGGGCCGCCGTGAACCCATCCATGGTCGCTCCCGGCATCCTGCCTCCCGCGACACTGGTACTTCCATGTACGGCGGGGGCTTGGCTTCGGCATCCATGCCTCAGACACCCCCTTCAGGTGTAAACAGGGCCACTCTAACCATTGAGGTATGGGTTTAACTTGGCGCTTACCTTGTAGGGGTGAATTTATTCGCCCGGAACCCAGAGAACCGGGCGAATAAATTCGCCCCTACATTCGAAATAACGGGGGACTGAATGGTTAGTTTCAGCGTTCGTTTCGCACCCGTTCACCAGATCAAAAGGCATTTGTTGATTACAGACACACACCCTTATTTCAGATGCTCCTCGGCCATTTTTCTCGCGGTTGCAAAATCAATCTTACCGCTTCCCAGCAGTGGTAGTTTGTCGATATGGATCACGCTGCCCGGTACCATCAGGGCAGGCACACCCTGAGATTTGGCGAAGCTACCCAGTTCTCCTCTGGAGGCCTTGGCGTCTTCCGTCAACAGCACCAGCTGCTCCCCCTTCTTTTTATCCGGCAGGGTAACCACCACATGGCCAAACCCTGGCCACACCTTCGCCGCCAGCGCCTCCACCTGCCCC
>JAUUYI010000309.1 GCA_030590525.1 Sedimenticola sp.
AGTGCCGGTTTTGCAGGAGCAACAAACCGGTCGGCCCCTATTCTCGGACAGCCTCCTAGCCGGTGGAGAGGGCCATCGCCAGCAGATAGACGAAGCTGACTACGCCTGCTGAGGCAATATAGGCCGCGGTATCTGAGTGGCTTCTGCTATGGGTTACATCGTATTCCATGAGGGATGGCACGAGATCACGAACCTGATCGCGCATGATATAGCTGCTACGGGGTACCATTGTATGAGGCTCCTTCAGTGATGAGTGTTCTCATTAAGTTCTATACTAGCACAATAGAGAACAAAAATAGAACAATAAGTATTGGAATAGAGCTTCTGCAGATGGGAAAGCATGATGAGAAACGATAAAATCGGGCTGTGCGTAGAGGTGATCTGTAATCAGGGCTGCCAGTCGGTTCGGGATGATATCGCACGGCTGGAGCAGGGAAATAAGGTGCCAGAGACAGAGGCGCTTTCTGCCGAGGAGTGCAAACAGGTACTGGTGGAACTGAAGAACATCATGGCGGTTTACGGGGATAGCTGCAGGATCTAGCCCGCATAAGTAGCGATAAAGAATATGTTGGGTTACGGCGCGCTCATAATCTGGTGATAACTTGAAATATCAGCGAGATGCGCGCCTAACCCAACCTACATTATATTCACGGGCACTTGCGCGGTTCCGTGCGAGCCCGCATTTCACACCACGGAAGCGCTGAATCCGTAAATATCACATTGATAGAGCACTAGCATGCAAGAGATAGCTGAGAAGATTGCCCAAGAGTTATCGGTGTCGACCCAGCGGGTCGCAGCGGCGGTTTTGCTGTTGGACGAAGGGGCGACCGTTCCCTTTATTGCCCGATACCGCAAGGAGCGAACGGGAGGGCTGGACGATATTCAGCTGCGCCACCTGGAGCAGCGGCTGGTTTATCTGAGGGAGCTCGAGCAGCGGCGCAAGGCGATAATCAGCAGCATCCAAGAGCAGGGCAAGCTCACGCAGGAGCTGAAGGAATCCCTGCTTGGGGCTGAGACCAAGACCAAACTGGAAGACCTCTATCTGCCCTATCGCCCCAAACGACGCACCAAGGCGCAGATTGCCCGGGAGGCTGGGTTGGAGCCACTGGCTCATGAACTGCTGGAAAACCCGGATCTCGACCCGGAACAGGAGGCTGCCAGATACTGTGATCTGGAACGGGGGGTCGTCGATGCGGGAGCAGCCTTGGAGGGTGCGCGCCACATCCTGATGGAGCAGTTTGCAGAAAACGCAGACCTGACCGGCAGGCTGCGGGAGTATCTGTGGCAGCACGGTATTCTGAAATCAGCGGTGATTCCGGGTAAAGAGCAGGAGGCGGCCAAGTTCTCAGATTATTTTGAGTATGCAGAGCCGCTTGCCCGGATCCCCTCTCACCGGGCGTTGGCCCTGTTCAGGGGCCGAGGCGAAGGGGTACTCATCCTGGAACTCGTGGTCGATGAAGAAGCGGAGGGGATTTCCCCCTGTGAGCTGACCATTGCCCGTCACCAGGGAATCCATAATCAGGGGCGGGCAGCGGACAACTGGTTACAGGGGACAGTGCGCTGGGCCTGGAAGGTGAAACTGTTCACCCGTCTCGACCTGGAACTGAAGGCGCGGCTGCGGGAGGCAGCGGAAGCCGAAGCAATCCGTGTCTTCGGCAGCAACCTCAAGGATCTGCTGCTGGCTGCACCAGCAGGTAACCTGCCGATCATGGGATTGGATCCGGGGCTGCGTACCGGGGTCAAGGTGGCAGTGGTGGATGCAACCGGAAAGGTCCTGGATACCAGTACCATCTATCCCCATGTGCAGAAACGGCGCTGGGGCGAATCCATGGAGACCCTCGCCCGGCTGGCGGAGCGGCACCGGGTGAAGCTGATCGCTATTGGCAACGGTACTGCCTCCCGGGAGACGGACCGGCTGGTTCTGGATCTGATGAAACGGCATTCGGAACTGAAGCTGGAGAAGCTGGTCGTCAGCGAGGCGGGGGCCTCGGTTTACTCGGCCTCCGAGCTGGCCTCAGCGGAGTTGCCTGAGCTGGATGTCTCTTTGCGTGGCGCTGTATCCATAGCGCGGCGACTGCAGGATCCGCTGGCGGAACTGGTGAAGATCGATCCGAAGGCCATTGGCGTGGGACAGTATCAGCACGATGTGAACCAGAGTCAGCTGGCCCGTGCCCTCGAACATACCGTGGAGGATTGCGTCAATTCGGTGGGGGTGGATGTGAACACTGCATCACCGGCACTGTTGGGGAAGGTCTCCGGGCTGAATCGTACTCTAGCGGAAAACATTGTCTTTTTCCGCAATGAAAATGGTCCCTTCGGCAACCGGAAACAGCTGTTGAAGGTGCCGCGGCTGGGGACGAAGAGCTTTGAACAATCGGCGGGTTTTCTGCGCATTGTCGAGGGCAAGAACCCGCTGGATGCCTCCGCAGTGCATCCGGAGGCCTATCCTGTGGTGGAGCGAATCATCCGGAAAAACGGCAGAGCGGTGGATGAGGTGATCGGTGACAGCCGTTTTCTGGAGCAGCTGAACCCGGCTGACTTTACCGATGATCGATTCGGGGTCCCCACTGTGACCGATATCATCGCCGAACTGGATAAGCCAGGACGCGATCCCCGGGGTGAGTTCAAGACCGCCACCTTCCAGGAAGGGGTGGAAAAGATCGCTGATCTGGAGCCGGGGATGGTGCTGGAGGGGGTGGTGACCAATGTGACCAATTTCGGTGCCTTCGTGGATGTCGGCGTCCACCAGGATGGCCTGGTGCATATCTCCGCCATGGCAGAGAAGTTTGTCAAGGATCCACGAGAGGTGGTGAAAACCGGCGATCTGGTGAAAGTCCGGGTAGTGGCGATCGATCTGGAACGACAGCGGATCGGGCTCAGCATGCGGCTCTCGGACAAGGGTGAGACGAAGGCGAAGCCTCCCGCCCGAAAACAGAAGATGGCTTCCGGTCAGAGTCAGGCAGGAAAACGGCGGGATCAGCAGCCAAAGCCAGCGGCGGGCACGATGGCCAGTGCCCTCTCCAGGGCGTTGAAGGAGGAATTCTGATTCTCCCGGGAGATTGAGAAGTTGTTGTGTAGGATGGGCAAAGGCGCGAAGTGCCGTGCCCATCACTCAGATATCTCTTATGAAGACCTTGGAGTTGCG
>JAUUYI010000246.1 GCA_030590525.1 Sedimenticola sp.
GTACAGCGCCGCATAAGTAGCGATGAAGAATATGTTGGGTTACGGCGCGCTCATAATCTGCTGATAACTTGAAATATCAGCGAGATGCGCGCCTAACCCAACCACATTATATTCACAGGCACTTGCGCGGTTCCGTACTAGTAGTCTGACTACGCCATTTCCTTTAATGTTAATGTCTTTTCAAGGATACGCCCGGCGCCCGCGGAACACACCAGGATAGAGATATGCAGACACTGCTTCGTATTGGCGGTTACATCGACCGGCTCAACGACCGGATCGGTGTGGCCATGTCCTGGCTGGTGCTGATCATGGTGCTGATGGGCGTTTACAATGCCGTCACCCGCAAGCTGAGCCAGACCATCGGTATCGATCTGAGCTCCAACAGCTATCTCGAGGGGCAGTGGTACCTGTTCAGCCTGGTGTTTCTCTGGTGCGGCGCCTACGCACTGAGAAATGGCGTCCATGTCCGGGTGGATATCATCTACTCCCGGCTCTCCCTGCGGGGCAGGGCCTGGATAGACCTGCTGGGAACGGTGCTGTTCCTGATCCCCCTCTGTCTGCTGATCCTCTGGGTCAGTATCCCTTACGCCGCCGACTCCTGGCGAGTTCTCGAGGACTCCCCTGACCCCGGCGGTCTGCCTCGTTACCTGATCAAGAGTGCCATACCCATCGCCTTCGTGCTGCTGCTGCTGCAGGCCTTGAGCGAACTGGTGCGCAACATCGCTCAGATCGGGGGGAAACTGATGGACGATGCGACAAATGAGAGCAACCGGGAGTCGGCACTGTGAATCCGGATCTGCTCGGCCCTTTGATGTTCATTGCGGCACTGGTGCTGATCTTCAGTGGCTATCCGGTCGCCTTTTCACTGGGCGGAACCGCCCTGATTTTCGCCGCCATCGGGATAGAGATGGAGCTGTTCGATTTCGCCCTGCTGCAGGCCATCTCCCAGCGCATCTTCGGCGTGATGCAGAATTATACCCTGCTGGCGGTCCCCTTCTTCATCCTCATGGGGACCATCCTGGAGCGGACCGGGCTGGCCAAGGATCTGCTCAAAACCATGGGGACGGCATTCGGGCCGATCCGCGGCGGCCTCGGCTTCTCCGTTATCCTGGTCGGCACCCTGCTGGCCGCCGCCACCGGCGTGGTGGGTGCCACCGTCGTGGCCATGGGCATGATCGCCCTGCCGATCATGCTTCAGTACAACTACTCCAAACCGCTGGCCACCGGGATCATCGCGGCGTCCGGCACCCTGGGCCAGGTGATCCCGCCCAGCATCGTACTGATCGTGCTGGCGGATCAACTCGGCGTCTCGGTGGGGGATCTGTTCGTCGGCTCCCTGATCCCCGGCATCATGCTGGCGGTGATGTATGCAATGTATGTGGGGATGGTGGCCCTGTTCCGGCCCGATGCCGCCCCTGCCATGCCGGCAGAAGCCCGGGAGATGGGCGGCTGGGAGCTGTGGGGGCAGATCATCTGGGTGATGATGCCCCCGCTGGTACTGATCGTGGTCGTGCTGGGGAGCATCTTCGCCGGCTGGGCGACACCTACGGAGGCGGGCGCGTTCGGTGCTGTCGGCGCCATGCTGCTGGCCTTTCTGAACCGACGCCTGACGTTGGTCTCGGTAAAACAGAGTCTGGACACCACGGCCCGCCTCACCAGCATGGTGCTGTTCATCCTGGTGGGTTCCCAGACCTTCTCGCTGGTGTTTCGCGGCCTCTACGGGGATCTCTGGATCGAAGAGCTGCTGACCAGCCTGCCGGGAGGCGCAATCGGCTTCCTGGTGGTGGTCAATCTGGTGGTGTTCATACTCGGATTCTTTATCGATTTCTTCGAGATCGCCTTTATCATCATCCCCCTGGTGGCACCGGTAGCGGCTATAGTGCTGGCACCCATGTTCGGGGACTTCGATGAACCGGCCCGCATGGCGCTGGTCTGGTTCGGTGTACTGATTGGCATGAACCTGCAGACCTCGTTTCTGACCCCGCCGTTCGGCTTCTCCCTCTTCTACCTGCGGGGGGTCGCACCACCGGAGGTGAAGACCTCGGACATCTACCGCGGAGCAATCCCCTTCATCGCCATCCAGGTGATCGGCCTGCTGGCCATCATCTTTTACCCCGAGCTGGTTACCTGGCTGCTCACCATCGGCTTCGGGCGGCAGACTTAGAAGCAGGTACGACAGACCCGAGGAGATGGCCGCATCCGAGCCTGCAAGGACCTGTTTTATGGCGTCCTCCAAGCAGGGGGCACCAGACCAACTTGGCGCTTACAGGAGCACCGGGGAACGACCGGAGGCGGGATTGCGTTTTATCAATGCGATTTTTCTCAAGTTATGATTTATTTAGAAGTAGTCAGTGGAGGGGGTTTGGGCATGTATCTGGCAATCTCTCTCACCGCCGGCATACCGATGCACAGGCGTTACGATTGTCGGCAGCACCGACTTTCTTTAAAGATCGTTCCTGAGCCTTGGGAGGTGCGTAATGATTAAACAACTGATTTCGTCGACCACACTTGCGGCTGCTGTTATTCTCGTTCTGATCGGCGGTAGTGCAGTCCTGGCCGGAGGCGATAAGAATGCCTACAACAATCCGACCGGCGATCCGCCGGAGGATACCTACCTGACGCCTTATGCAAATTTCGGTAAGGGGCGCATGATGGTATTTTGCGCCGAGGATGAAAAGCTGGTGATAACACCGGTTGATGTTGGTTCCGTTGAAGCGAGTTGCATACCGGTACCGGAATAAGCACTGATAGTCAGGCGGCAGGATATAAGGCAGGCCTGGCAGTTTGGTGTATCCGCTCCGCTTGATACACCCTACAGGTTAGATTCATGGCCAGGCTGTTTGAGAAGTTACCTCAAACCTTTGTAAGCGTCTGAGGAGTGGAGGATTGACCCTGATCTTTCAGCGGCAGCGTGCTATAAGTTCGGCCGCCCCGGGATAACACGCCGGCGTGAGTTGATACTTCCGGCCCACCGCGCCCCACGATTCTCCCTCGGCCATGGCCTCTTTCAGGCGCGCCACGTCTTCGATGACGACACCTCCCATGGAGGCCACCCCGCGCTCGAACAGGGGATCCGGGAGGCCGCTTGCGCTGGGTCCGATGACCTCCACCGGCACCCTGCCGCCGCAGGCGGCCAGGATCGAATCGATGCTCCCGTTGATCAGCACAGACGCGGTACAAAGCACTCGATCACATCCGGCCAGTGCTGCCGGCGACGTAAACACCTCCACCCCGCGATCCGCGGGTACCCGTTGCGGCAGCTTCTCGATCACCGTAACGCGTACACCCCTGGCCAGGAGGCGCTCCATCAGCGGCCGGAAGTATCCCACCATGCCGACATGCAACGCCGCTTTCTCCTCTGCTTCCGCCCCTTTGCCGACCGCTTTCGGATCGAATCCGGCACACCGCATGAGGTGTTGGCTGAGGGCGTTGAAGGCGCCCAGTCCCAGCGCGCTTTCCGCCAGCCGAGCGCTGCCAACCCCCCTGGCAACAGAGATGGTATCCAATCCCCTGCCATCCTGACGCGACATGAATTCCGCCACACTGACATAGGTATCGCCCAGGCAGACGTAGAACGGCCCAACGCTGCCATCCTCCAGGACAACGAAGCCAAACTCGTCGCTCTCGCCGATGAGCGGCGCCGCGGCAGGCAGCAGCACCTCCTTGATTGCAGGCGCTTTTAACACGGCTTCGATGCGCTCTATAAGGGCCCTGTAGGGGTGGATCCAGTTCATCATTTATCTCCAATGGCCCCGATGGGCACGGCGCCTCACGCCTTTGCCCATCCTACTTTCCCGGCCAACGATGGCACGAACCGTAGGATGGGCAAAGCGCAGCGTGCCCATCACCTGCCATTGCCAATACGCCCCACCCAACATCAGCAAGGGGGTAATCAACCAGGGCATCAAGGCGCTGATGGCCAGTGCAGCCGGCACCAGAATCAGTTTGTTTAACAGCGATCCCTTGGCGACGGACGGCCCAGACCACGGGCAGTTCCCGGTCTGCCTTGACGCCCGATACCTGCTGCGCGTTGAGTGCCAGATCATCTCCGAGTACCGCCGCGGTCTTTTTGGCCGCAATCTTGGTCATAACAGAGATA
>JAUUYI010000161.1 GCA_030590525.1 Sedimenticola sp.
TCGAAGCCCACAGTTTCGATGACCCTGAAAAAGAGCGGACCTACAAGACCCTGATCGATGAACTGCGTTGCCTGGTGTGTCAGAATCAGAATCTGGCAGACTCCAATGCAGAGCTGGCTCAGGACCTGCGGCAGCAGACCTTTGAAATGGTCGAGTCGGGTGCCACTCAGCAAGAAGTGGCCGACTATATGGTCCAGCGTTATGGCGATTTCGTGCTCTATAACCCCCCGATGAAGAACTCGACCCTGCTGTTGTGGCTGGGGCCTTTTGTCGGTATGGGTATCGGGGTGCTGGTGCTGATTGTGTTCATCCGCCGCCGGGCCCGTGAGCAGGTGCCCGAGTTGAGCAGCTCCGACCACGACAGGGCCGCTTCCCTCCTCGATCAGAACTCGAACGTTAAAAAATCATGATGTTATTCTGGATAGTAACGGCGGCCATGATCCTGGTCGCCCTGGTAATACTCGCCCCGGCACTGCTGAGTAAGCGGACGCAGGCTGCCTTGGATCGTGATCAGCAGAATCTGGTGATTGCCCGCGAGCGCCTGAAAGAGCTGGATGCTGATAAGGCGAGCGGCGCCCTGGATCAGACCCAGTACGAACAGGCGAAGCTGGAGCTGGAGCAGGTGCTGCTCAACGATATCGATGAAAAAAGCGAGGCGCCGGAGCTGCGGACCGCGGGCAAGGCGGGCCGGGGGGGGTTGCTGTCACTGCTGGTGCTGGTGCCGCTGTTGACCATCGGACTCTATTACCAGCTGGGAAAACCAGACATGGTATCGAGCGCGGATCAGCGCATGGCGGCCCATGCGCCTGGCAATGACAGCGGGCAAGGGATGGCGTCGGTGGAGGAGATGCTGGAGGGCCTGGTCGCGCGGCTGAAGGAGAATCCCCAGGATGCGGAAGGCTGGTTCCTGCTGGGTCGCTCACTGATGACGCTGAACGAGTACGCCAAGGCCTCCACGGCGTTTGAAAATCTGCACCGGCTGGTGGGTGACCAGTCGTCGGTGCTGCTTGCCTGGGCCGATGCGGCAGCGATGGCGCAGGGTGGTGACATGCGTGGCAAGCCGGCAGAACTGGTGCGCAAGGCGGTCGCCCTGGCACCGAATGATGTTACTGCGCTCTGGCTGGCCGGCATGGTGGAGGCCCAGGACGAAAACTACAGCAAGGCCCTGGAATACTGGCAGCTTCTGCAGCCGCTGTTGAAAGATGACCCCGAATCCAGTCAGCGTCTCGCCGCTATGATCGCCGCTGCCCGGGAGAAAGGTGGGTTGTCGGCAGCCGCTGTAGCCCCGGCCACTGAGAGCGCACCAGAGACGGTATCACTGGCAGCTGTCAAGGTCCGGGTAAGCTTAGCGCCGGAGTTGCGGGAAAAAACGGCTCCGGGGCAGAGTCTGTTCATATTTGCGACGGCGCTGCAGGGGCCAAAGATGCCACTGGCTGCTGCTCGGCTGCAGGTGAATGATCTACCCGTTGAGCTCACCCTGGATGATTCCAGTGCCATGATGCCAGCGATGAAGCTCTCTAATTTCGAGCAGGTAAGGGTGGGAGCCCGGATCTCCAAATCTGGCGACCCGATAACCAGCAGTGGCGATCTGACAGGCGAAGTCGTCCCGGTAAAGGTGACGGGCGCCGGAGTGGTGGAGATCGTTATCAATAAGGTTGCACCTTAAAGGCAGGACCGAGGACCGAGGAAAAAAACAGGACCAAGGAGCGAGGAAAAACAGGGCCGAGGAGCGCGGGCGATGACCCATATTCTAGCCCGCTAGGGCCTGCTGCTGGGCCTCCATGACCTCACGGATCCCCTGTTCTGCCAGTACCAGCATGGAATCCAGTTCTTCCCGGTGGAATGCGTGTCCCTCGGCGGTGCCCTGCAGTTCGATGAAGGCGCCGGCGTCGTTCATTACCACATTCATGTCGGTCTCGGCATTTGAGTCTTCGGCATAGTCCAGGTCCAGGACCGGGGTGCCTTGGTGGATACCGACAGAGACCGAGGCGAGCTGGCCATGGATTGGGTGCTGCTCCAGCTGGCCATCGGCGATCAATCCGTTGATTGCATCCATCAGCGCCACGTAGGCACCACTGATGGAGGCCGTGCGTGTTCCTCCATCGGCCTGGATCACATCACAGTCCAGGGTGATGGAGCGCTCCCCGAGAGCCTGTAGATCCACGATGGCCCGTAGCGAGCGGCCGATCAGCCGCTGGATCTCCAGGGTTCTACCCCCCTGCTTGCCACGGCTTGCTTCACGACCCATGCGTTCACCGGTGGAGCGGGGCAGCATACCGTATTCCGCGGTGACCCAGCCCTGCCCGCATCCTTTCAAAAATCGCGGAACACGCGCCTCCACGCTGGCGGTGCAGAGCACTCGGGTATCTCCGAATTCCACCAGCACCGACCCTTCGGCGTGTCGCGTGTAATGGCGGGTGAACCGGATCGGGCGCATCTGTTCTGGTCGGCGTCCACTGGGTCTCATGATCTCTCCTGTTGCTTCTCGGCTTCGAAGGATTCGATAGCATTTTGAAGTTCAGCGATAGCTGCCTGCAGGTCGGCTGGTTGCTGGGATGGAGGGGGCTTTTCGATCTGCCCTGCTTCCCTCCTTCCGCTCGGGGAGTGTACTCTCAAAGCAAGGACAGTGACATTGTCACTTCCCGGGAAGGCGGCATTGGCTGCCTCTTTTGCCAGCGCTCGGGTCGCATCGGTCAGTGGGCGTTCGGCGCACAGGGTCTTGCTCATCGATTCACTGCTGACACTGGACCAGAGTCCGTCAGAGCAGAGCATCAGCACGTCTCCCGCCCGTAACCGGCACTGACCCAGTTCCACTTCCGGCATGCCGGGACTGCCTCCCAGGCAGCGAGTGATACAGTTGCGTTGAGGATGGGTCTGCTTTTGCCGGTCAGTGATGATGCCTTGGCTCCGCAGGCGCTCGACGTAGGAGTGATCTGTGGTCCTGGAGATCACGGCACCCTCATGAAACAGATAGAGACGACTGTCTCCGGCATGGGCCCAGTAGGCGGTATCGTCCTGGATCAAGGCTGTCACCGCAGTGGTCCTGGGGTCGATAGGGGGGTGCTGTTGCTGTCCGAACTGCCTGATCCTCGCGTGACTCTCCAGCATTATCCGCTGCAGAAAACGCTGTGGATCAGAGATTGGTTTCGCTGCCTGTTCCAGTAGCCGGCAGCTGTTCTCGACCAGGATCCGGGCGGCCACTTCCCCTCGCGGATGACCACCCAGGCCATCTCCCAGGCAGAGTAGCCACGTGTCGCCGGAGCGGGTGCAGATATAACGGTCCTGGTTGTTGCGCCGGTCCCCCGTTCGACTGCTGCCCCCGGTCTCATATCTCTGTATCAGCGTCATTTGACCCCACCCCAGCCACTTTTCAGTCTGCTGTTACTATCGGTGGAGATTTCGGATCCTGGGCGGACCTTTTTTTCGGTCAGCGCATTCAGCATACTGCCGGCGTCCTGGGGACGCAGTAAAGGGTCTACCTCCATTGCCCAGTCCACAACTTCCAGCAGTTGTTTCGGATAATGCTTCTTGAACAAGGAGAGGGCCGAGCGCATCTTATCCCTGGCATGCCTCTCTATCGCCGAAGGGGGGGGATGGCCTTCCATGCAGGCGCGCATACTGGCGCCAATGGCGTATACGTCACTCCAGGGACCGACGTAGCCGGATGAATAGTACTGCTCCACCGGTGAGAAACCTGGTGTCACCACCTGTGCCGCCTGCCCGCGCCGACTGGTGGCAAACTGGTGCACCGCGCCGAAGTCGAGCAACAGTGGATCGCCGCCGGGACGCAGATGGATGTTGCCCGGCTTGATATCCAGGTGCAATTGTCCGTGGGAGTGGATCATGCTCAGGGCGTCCAGCACTGGAGGAAAGACAGTGACCAGGAGGTTATTGCTCAGTCTCCCCTTGTGCCGTTTGATGTAGCTCCCCAGATTCCTGCCCGGCTCGTATCTCATCACCAGATAGGCGGTATTGTTGGCTAGAAAAAAGGTGAGCACGTTGACGATATTGGGGTGTCGCAGGGTGGCGAGGGCCTTCGCCTCCTGATAGAAGAGTTTCTTACCCCGGCTGAAATTGTCGAAAGCCTCCTGGCCGCTGATCTCCAGCTGTTGCAGTTCGCCCCTGTGGGCCAGTTCTCTCGGCAGATACTCCTTGATTACCACTCGCTCCTGGGTGTCCTCGTCCTGTGCCAGATAGATGAGGCTGAAACCGCCGCTTCCGATCAGTCTGATAATGGAGTAGCAGTCTATGACGGTGCCGACAGTGAGGCTTGTTCGAGGATTTGGCATGGAAATACAAGGTTACCTTATTGTGGAGCGTCTGTTCAGCTAAGTGTCCCCCCGTCGATTATTGGGTGACTCTTCCGGAAACGTAACGTTACGCCGCTCGATTTTCCACCTGTTTACCTCGGATTATGAAGAAGTTGCTGGGAAAAACCACAAATACAGCCCTTGGAAAATATCCATCCCCTTGTGATGGAGAGGGGATTGAGAGATTTTGTAAGAGCCTGTTAAAGATAGTAACGGCTGATGGAAGCGCAGTTGAAGTTGTTTGTTCAGGGCCATCGACCCGGCCCCTCCAGCTGGCGCTGGCGGGACTGGTGTCTCTCTTATATTTAGTGTACTTTCAAAAGCTCCATCGCGACATAAGGGATTTCCAGTATGATCCGGAGTATGACTGCGTTTTCCAGGGCGCGGACCAAGGATGAACACGGCGAACTGATCTGGGAAATTCGCTCGGTCAATCATCGCTATCTCGAGATTATGCTTCGTCTGCCGGAGGAGTTGCGCGCTCTCGATCCCGTGGTCAGGGAGCAGTTATCGAGGCGTCTGGGGCGTGGGAAGATCGATTGCATATTACGATATTCCCCTTCCAGTGACGCGATCTCCGGGGTCAGGGTCAATGAGCGCCTGGCGACCCAGATCATAGACGCGGCGGCTCACCTCGGTCGAATGCTGCATGAGAGGACCCCCCCTCGCTCCATTGACATCCTGCGCTGGCCTGGGGTCATCGAATTGGAAGAGCAGGATCTGACGCCGGTGCAACGTATGACCGGAGAACTGCTGGAACAGGCCATCGAGGGTCTGATCCAGGCGCGGGAGCGGGAAGGGGCGCGGCTGGCCGAGCTGATTGTTCAGCGTTGCGTCGCCATGCGGCAGGAGGTGTCGAAGGCGCGCGAGCTGATGCCGCGTGTGCTACACGGGGTGAGGAATCGACTGTTTGCCCGCCTGGCCGAGGTGAGTGAGGAACTGGATCAGGGTCGTCTCGAACAGGAGATGGCGCTGCTGGCCCAGCGACTGGATGTGGATGAGGAGATGGACCGCCTGCAGGCCCACCTGGATGAGGTGGAGAAAGTACTGCAGCGGGATGAGCCGGTTGGTCGCCGACTCGATTTTCTGATGCAGGAGCTCAACCGGGAGGCCAATACCCTCACTTCCAAGTCCAATGACGTGGAAGTAACCCGGGTTGGTGTGGAGCTCAAGGTGCTGATCGAACAGATCCGCGAGCAGGTGCAGAATATAGAATGAAGGCAGGACCAAGGACCAAGGACCAAGGACCAAGGACCAAGGACCAAGGACCAAGGACCAAGGACCAAGGACCAAGGACCAAGGACCAAGGACCAAGGACCAAGGACCAAGGACCA
>JAUUYI010000327.1 GCA_030590525.1 Sedimenticola sp.
ACCATGGGCTATAAGGTGATGCAGACCATCGGCACCAAGATCACCGAGCTGACCCCGAGCCGTGGTTACTGCGCCACCCTGGCCGCCGCCACCACGGTGGTTCTGGCCTCGAAGACCGGGCTGCCGGTCTCCACCACCCAGATCGCCGTCGGCTGTGTAATGGGCGTGGGCCTGGCCCGGGGTGTCGGTGCCCTGGACCTGCGGGTGATCGGCGGTATCGTCGTCTCCTGGATCGTCACCCTGCCCGCGGGCGCCATCCTGGCCGCGCTCTTCTTCTTCCTGTTCAAGGGCATCTTCGGCTGATAGAGTCGCTCCATCCCCCCCTTTCACCAGGGGGAGTTGCTGACCCGGCGACTCAACAGCCTGCCATACACCAACCAATGAGCCTCCTCTCCCACCCGGGAGAGGGGGCTTTGCCCATTTGACTATGCAACGATCCAGTCCAGACTAGCGCCATGTTCCAGCTGAAGAGCGAGCCAATAGAGGCGTTGCAGACGATCAAGAACGTCCCCTTTCCTGCCGACATCACCTTCCGGCAACTGCTGGTCACCGGCCCTCCAGGAGCGGGCAAGAGCACCCTGATCCGGCGTATCAACGGCTGGTCGGAGGAGGGCTATGTGGACCTCTCCCTGAACAGATGGTGGGCCGCCCAGGCCCTCGCCCTGCGCCCCCGGGAGATCCATCTGGGCTTTCCCTGCAAGAGTTTCAAGGATGCCCTGGCGGTGTTCGACGAGGAGTGGGCCCGTTCCCTGACACCCCCCGAACTGGATCTGAAGCGGATCCGGATCCCCCCGCTGAAACGCTACTTCTTTTCCGTGAACTGGCACGCAAGATATGCCTTCGAATTTCTGATCCCGGCGGCGGAGACCCTCTACCGGCAACGGGCAGAACGGAGCAGGCGGGGCACGCATCATGTAGACAAGGATATCTCCCTGGATCAGGTGCAGAACCAGGTGGCCATCTACCAGATGGCAGCGGAATATATGCACAAGGAAGGGATGAAGGTCTATATTCGTGAGGGTACCGACGAAAAGCCCCGGCGCATCATCACTTCGGAGAACAGCTGAATATGGCCAAGAGCAGCAGCAAGGCCCGAAAAACCCTGCTCAAGATGCTGAGAAACAGCTTCTCGGGCCTGACCCAGTGCGAAGAGGTGGATGTCAAAGAGGCGTACCAGCTGTCGGACAAGAAGGTGCGGGTCCACCTGAAGGACTACCCGCTGCAGATCCACCTTCACCCGGACGGCAAGGAGTTGGACATCTACCCCGAGCGCCCTTTGATCGAGAGTGACAGCAAGGGTACTGGCAACTATATACTGTTCGACCCGGAGCGCTACTTCAGTGAGATCAGCGGCTTCTACCGCCTGGAGGATGGGGACCGGATCACTCTCGGTAGCGCAGACCCGGAGCAACGCCTGTTCCTCGACCTGCCAAAGGACCTGCCCCTGCGTAAACTCAGTATCACCGATGATGAGGGGGGGCTCATCTTCAAGAGCCATGTCTCTAATCCGAAATCCTGTATCTCCCCCATTCTGAAAGATAAAAAAGTCAACCGTATCATCAGCTGGCGTATGAAGAAACTGCAGCGGTTGCGCAAGATCTTTGGCGGACCGATCGGGCTGCTGCCGGCGGCGGAGGCCCTCGCCCTGATCCAGGAGGTGAACGACATCATGGAGAGCGAGGCCTGCCGCCCCGAGAACAGCGCAGGGAGACCCGGCGGGCTGATCACCATCCCCGACAAGATGCAGTTGTTCATCATTGGAGACCTGCACGCCAAACCCGATAATCTGCTCACTGTGCTCAGCCAGAACGGATTTCTGGAAGCCCTGGAGGAAGAGCGGGCCTGTATGGTGATCCTGGGCGATGCGGTACACAACGAGGAGGTGGGTCAGTACGACGAGATGGAGAACTCACTGCTGATCATGGATCTGATCTTCAGACTCAAGCTACGCTTTCCGAAACAGCTGTTCTATATAAAGGGTAACCACGACAGCTTCTCCGAGGATATCGCGAAGGGAGGCGTTCCTCAGGGGCTGCTGTGGGAAAAGACCCTGAGCAAGACCCGGGGCAAGGCCTACCGCAAGGAGATGGCCCGCTTCTACGACTCACTGGCCTACGTCATCTCCTCGAAACAGGCCATTGCCTGCCATGCCGCTCCGGCCACCTCGGCGGTCACCCCGGAGAGGATCATCGACATCCAGGACAACCCGAAACTGGTCAAGCAGCTGATCAGCAACCGTATGATGCGCCCGGGCAGGCCCAACGGCTACACCAAGGGCGACGTAAAGCGATTTCGAAAGAACCTGGGCCTGCCACCGAACACCCCGCTGGTGGTCGGCCACACCCCGATGTCCAGTGACGACACTCTGTGGGAACATGTGGGCGATATAGAGAACCACTACATCGCCTACGCCAGTGACCGGCACCAGGTCGGCGTGATGGCCCAGGTGGGAGAAGAGATCTACCCGTTCCGATATCCGGTGGAGCCGATAAGCTCCATCATCAACTCCCTTTCCAACTGACCGAGGGCCCTCTCGCGTGGATCTGGCATTCTGGCTCGAACTGACCCTGTTCATCCTCCTGCTCATCTTCTCCGGATTCTTCTCCAGTTCCGAGACCGCCATGTTCTCCCTGAGCAGCGTCCAGCTGGAACAGATGCGGCGTAACAAGAGCCCCCGCATCGGGTTGATCGATCGCATGCTCTCCGAGCCCCGCCGCCTGATCGTCACCATCCAGCGCAGCTCGGCGCAGACGGTGCAGGAGGTCAGGGTCCGCTGGTAGAAGCCGACAGCCTCCTAATCGCTGGAAACGGTCAGTGACCCTTTCCGTTTCTCAACCTCATCCGCTACCTG
>JAUUYI010000086.1 GCA_030590525.1 Sedimenticola sp.
CCCCGCCGAGTTTGGACGTTGCCTGCAGCCGGTTTCTTACGGCCCCCTGGTACAGGGGTGGGGCAACATATTGCATCAGCAGCAACGATATCAGCATTAGACCAATGGCAGGCCGGAGAACCGCCCAACTGATCGACAGGGTCGATACACCCGCTGCCTGCATTGCAATCAATTCGCTGTTTCTGGCCAGGCCAGCCATGGCCAGCAGACTTCCCAGCAATGCAATCACCGGTGCCAGATTCAAGAGCATCTCGGGCATGATCATCAGGACATAGAGAAATGCATCCACAATGGTGTAGTTGCCATCCCCAACATCCTCCAACTCCTCCAGCAGGGTGATAAAACTGAACAGAGTCAACAATACCGCAAAAACAATCAGGTACCCCCGAACGATCGCCCCTCCAATGTAACGATTCAAGGTTCTCATGGCCGGCGCCTGGTCAACAGTAACAGCAGCAGCCCCGCGAGCAGCAGGTGCACCCACCATATTCCCGGTACTTTACCGACATCGCCATGTTCTACCCAGGTTCTGGCCATGGCGGTCAGATTGAAGAACAGGGCATAGACGACTATGGCGACAAACAGAGAAAGCTGCCCCCCCCGGCGCGGCGATCTGTAACTCAGCGGCAGGGCGAGCACACCCAGCATCAGCGTTGCCAGCGGCATGGACAGACGCCACTGGTACTCAGCCAGCTCCTTGGGCTTGGAACGGTCGAGCTGACCGGTCGGTTTGGC
This sequence comes from Sedimenticola sp., assembly GCA_030590525.1. Taxonomy (GTDB): domain Bacteria; phylum Pseudomonadota; class Gammaproteobacteria; order Chromatiales; family Chromatiaceae; genus JAUXBK01. The sequence continues at coordinate 736 of JAUUYI010000086.1, forward strand.
TTTGCGTTTCTCCTCCACCCGCTCTTCGTCCTCTTCGTATAGATCGAGCGTCATGGCTTTGAACTTGAGAACCCTGTCATTGCCACCCGTCTGATTGAAGTCGTAGGCATAACCATCGGTAAAACGAACCTTAGGCCTCGGCTTGGCGGCGAGCAACTCTGCTCCGGCCGCCCGAATTACTCTTCTACCGTTATCGGTATCAATCTCTACGAATACCTTCTCCGCCCGTCTGCCAGGGGCATCGACCCGATTCGCCGTAACCACCAGCCGCCCATCCCCCAGCACACTGAAGTGCCCGGGCCTCATCTGCTCCACACTGGCCGCCAACGCCGCCTGCTGCTCCAGGGCATAACTGAGGCGATAGGCCCAGGGTCGGCCATACAGGGAGAGGATAGCGACCAGTACCGTCACCACCAGGACGATTGGCAAGATACCCCGCAACAGACGAAACTCACTCACGCCCAGCGACCAGAGGGCCATCATCTCGGAATCCCGATAGAGGCGCCCGATACCCATGACGACCGACAGGTAGAGGGCTGTCGGCAACAGCACCTCCATTACGATCACCGTCCGCAGCAGAATCAGTATCGCAACCACTTGAACGCCGAACTTCCCGGCGACCACATCATTCAATATCACCGCGGATGTGTAGGCAACGAACAGGACGACCAGTGCACCGATGGCGATGGCAAACGGCCGGACGACCTCAAAGATGACGTAACGATCGATAATCAAGGGAGTAACTCGGAAATTGCACCAGATCGTTCAAAAATCAACATAACAATATGATGAATATCGTAAATTCAGATGTATCAGCAGGTAACCCAGCCATAACAGTTTACCTTACCCGTGGGCCGTGGTGGCCACAAGGTGTTTGTGCTGGAACTGATGTCAGGGCAAATACTCAAGCAATTTTTCCACCATCTGACCGGCGTCGATTCCGTAGGCGAATTTGGTGATGAAGGTACCATCCGGCGCGATCAGGTAGACACTCGCCGTGTGATCCATCAGATAGAGTTCCGGGTCGCTGCCCTTTTCCAGCACCTTTTCATAGCGCACCCGATACTGCTTCGCCACCCGCTCGATCATCGCCTTGGTACCGGTGAGTCCGATGATGCGCTCGTTGAAATACTTCACGTAGTTGCGTATCACATCCACCTTGTCCCGCTCCGGGTCGATGGTGATGAAGTAGGGCTGGATCAGATCCGCCCTCTTTCCCAGGCGATCGAGCGCCTGTGAGATCACAGAAAGGGACGTGGGACAGATATCCGGGCAGAAGGTGTAACCGAAGTAGATCAACTGAAACTTCCCCAGCAGATCGTCAGCGGTCACCAGCTGGCCATACTGATCGACCAGCATGAAGCGGCCCCGGATCTGCTCGGGTGTACTGTTTTTCACCTCCACTGCATCGTCATTCGCCACTTTCCCTTCGGATACCGCTGCACTGATACAGTCACCGATCACCCGGGTATTGTGTTCCATGAGTTTGATGTAGAGCTCTGACCCGGCCTCGAAGCGAGTACCGAAGCTATCCAGTTCTGCCCGATGGCTCGAGATTCCTTCTGTCAGCAGCGGCAGGTCGCCAGCGGGCATACCGCTCTCCGTGAGGAGGCAGGCGAACTCGCCGTTTTTCAATCCCCCCCTCGCCTTGAGCAGGTGTAGCGCATCCACCGGCATCTTCGGGGATTCTGTCAGGGCCATACCAACATTGAGTGCGTAGGCCTGAGCGAAGTACTGCAACGTGTCGTAGTAGAGCAGGGCGACACCCGCTTTCATGCCTCGATAACCATACTCGAACACCCGATCGATCCGCGCCAGCCTGGCCAGCACCTTCTCCCGGTTGCGAAGGTAGATGTGGGAACGGCCGGGGTCCTCCAGTATCAGGATCCGGGTCAGCTCATCCAGCAATATGATGGCGTTACGGCTGTCGAGCCAGAAGAAAGGGTCACGGCGATCGTCAGACCAGCGGGACGGGAGTATTTTCAAGGCCGGCATATCCAGCAGTTCGATGATCTGCCGCTCTGCAATATTCTGCTTCAGGGGCTCTACCAGGAAGGACTCCAGTTCAGGCCCGACCCAGATCACCAGATCTGCTTCCGCCAGCTGCCCCTTTTGCGCCTCCGACAGTTCGAAGCCGTAGGGTGTGGAGTCCCCCCCCACCAGCAACTGCGGCGCCTCCACACCTTCCATCAGGCCAGTCACAATAGAGTGTATCGGCTTGATGCTGACCACCACCTGGAAACCCGCTTTGGCCAGAATGGCGGGGGCGGAGAGGGTCAATATGATCAGGAGTAAAACCCGTGACAGCTGCTGCTTGGAACGATTCATCTCTATTTCCTGCTGTTTTCTGAATGTAGCTGCCAGCGTCTGGGTAAGGGCACGCTTCACTCTGCCGGAAAGACCTGCTGCAGATTGCCAATGGCCTTTCCTACCTGAGCTTCGAATTCATCGGAGGTTGGACAGGGGCGTTTCTCCTCGATGAACTTGAGGAATGCCTCGTTGGTGGACTGGTCGAAGCCATCCCCCAGCGCCCGCCGTTTGGGCAACAGGGTGACCAGGGCCTTTTTCATGCGCCGGGTCTGGTCCAGATAATGGCAGGGCAGTGCCACGCCATTCAGCATACCCAGCGCCTGGATGGCCTGATACTGCTCATCCGTCACCCCCCGGGCCTGAACAGACCACACCAGGGCCAGACTGAACAGCGCTATATAGCCCGAATCTTTCATAAATTGTGCTTGATCTCGCTTGTCTCTTGATTCCACAAGAAATATTTCCTCAGTCAGCCGTAGTCACCGATACGCCGCTCCTTCGGAAATTTCCTTGTGAAACCAATATACGGCGCGATATCGGCGCAAATTTATGAAATCTTCGGGATAGAATCTTTGCTTCATTGGATTTACCGGTCGGTCAGTTTGATCTCGATACGGCGGTTGCGCTGGAACGCCTCCGGGGTGTCAGCCGGGTCCACCGGATGGAATTCACCGAATCCGGTCGCTGCCATGCGACTGGCCGGGATGCCCTGCCGGGCCAGGTAACGGACCACCGAGACGGCTCGTGCGGTGGAAAGCTCCCAGTTCGAAGGGAACTGTGCGGTGTGAATCGGTCGTCTGTCGGTATGCCCGTCGACCCGCAGGATCCAGTTAACCTCCGGGGGGATCTTCTCCGAGATCTGACGCAGGGTAACCGCCAGCTTGGTCAACTCCCGCTTGCCCTGCTCCCCCAGCTCCGCCGATCCGGATGCAAACAGCAGCTCCGAAGGCAACACAAACCGGTCACCCACCACCCGGATATCGGGATTGTCCCCCAGCACTTCCCGCAGTCGCCCGAAGAACTCCGAGCGATAACGTTTCAGTTCATTGACCTGTTTTGCCAGCAGGGTGTTGAGCCGTTTGCCCAGATCGGTGAGTTCCACCTTCTGGGAACTGTTTCTCGCTTCGGCCAGGGACAGAGCGCGGCCGACCAAGTCCAGCTGTTCCCGCAGGGCAGCTATCTGGTGATTCAGACGGTCGATTTGTGCCCGCGCCTCATAAGAGAGTTTCTTCTTCTCTTTCAACGCTTCCTCCGAAGCTACCGTCAGGGTCACCAGATCCTCGATCCTTAACTCTTTCTGATCGATCTTCTTCTGGGCCAGCAGGGTGCGCTCCTGCTCATCGGCCAGCTGTGCCTCCAACCGCCTGGTGCGATCCCGCAGGGCGCCAACCTGAGCAGTGCTCTCAGACAACCGTCCCAGCGTGGCTTTGGAATCCTGTTCCAGCGCAGCGATTCGGGCCGCCTGCCCGGCCAGGCGGATCTGCATGGTTTCGAGCCCCTGTTGCAACTCGGCGATCTGCTGTTCCCGCTCGGCCACTGTGCCCTGCAACGCCCGCTCGCTGCCCTGCAGGATCTCGATCTGCTGTGCCCGCTTCTTCACCGCCAGCGCCAGTGCCCCGATCTCCTTTTCCAGCTTGCTGCGCAGCTGCTGCAGGGTGTCAATCTCCTGCTGCAGAGAGAGCATCATCTGTAACTGCTGCTTCAGCTTCTCCTTGTCCGTATCGCTCAGGGCTGTCAGCCGGTCTACCTGCCCGAACAACTCGTACTGTTTCTCGAGACTCAGGCTGTACTGCTCCGAAAGGTGCGTCACCTGAGTGTCGAGCTCCCAGTTCTTCTGCTGCTCCAGATCCAGCAGGCTCGAAATCTCGGCCAGTCGGTCATTCAGCTCCCCCAGTTCCCGATCCCGGTTGGAGAGTATTTCAGAAAGAAACAGCTGTGCCAGGGTAAAGATGAGCAGGGTGAAGATGACCAGCATCAGCAGTGCGGAAAGGGCATCCACATAGCCAGGCCATACGTTGATCGTAGTCCTGAGGCGACGGCGACTTGCAAGCATGTTAGGGCCTTAGTGAGCGGTTATCCGTCGGGTCAGCTATTCGCCGTCCACTGCGCTGTTGTGCATCTGGCCTCGCAGCCGTTTGTTCTCCTCCAGCAGGTCGGCCACCAGTTCGGCAAGATCCTTTTCGTCGATGTGGCGCCCCGCCATCGCTACCTCTTCAATGGAATCCGGCGCGTCGATCAGCTGGGTCACACCTGAAAGCCACTCTTCGAGGCCATCATAAAAGCGGTTCTGAGCATGACCTGCCTGTATATCCAGGAAACCCAGCACCAGGGAGCCGCCAAGCCCGAACAGGGACGAGCTGAAGGCGGTGCCCATGCCCGCCAGCGGTTTCATCAACCCCTCTTTGAGACCGGCAAAGACGGCGGCAAAGTCCTGCTGGCCGATCTCCAGGTTACCGATCACCCCCCCCACCGCATCGATGGTCCCCAGCAGTCCCCAGAAGGTTCCCAGCAGGCCAAGAAATATCAGCAGGCCGATCATATAGCGGGAGATTTCCCGGGATTCGTCCAGCCGCGCCCGTATGCCATCCAGTACCGTGCGCAACGACAGTGCCGACATGCTGAAGCGGTCGTGTTTCACATGGCTGTCGAGGTTTTTGGCCAGGGACTTCAGCAGCCGGGGCTCCCGCTTCAAGGAGAGCCCGGTCTGGCCGGTCCGGAATATCTTGATCCATTCCATTTCAGGCCGCAGGACCAGAACCTGCCGAAAACAGATGATAACGCCGATGAACAGCACAACCAGAATGAGGACATTGAACACCCAGTTGGCCATGAATGCCCCCCTGAGCGGTTCATACAACAGCGCGCAGACACCTGCAACGGCCCCTAGATAGATCAACATCCAGAAGAGTATAGCTCTTGGATTACGCATTCAATGCCCCGAGTTATATGGTGAGCTGCCGGATGTTTTTCCAGGCGCCCCTCAGCCCTGGCAAACATACCACAAGATAAGGCCGAAAAGCATATGCGGCTCCCGGCAAATGCAATCATCGATCACCCTTCCTGGTGGGGGATGTATCAAATAGCCGACCCTGCGACCATGATCCGCTCCAGCACCGGCCAGACGTTCTCCAGCATCCGGGGTTGCCCGTCGCCATTGGGATGCAATCGGTCCTCCTGCATCCACTCGAGTCGATCCGCTACCCCCTTGAGGAAAAAGGGAACCAGTGGCACCCGTTCTTCGTCTGCCAGGTCGTGATAAATCTGACGGAACTTTTCGGTATAGGGTCGACCAAAATTAGGTGGTAGCCGCATTTCCATCAGCACCACCTGGCACCCGGCGCTACGACCTGTCTCTATCAGCGCCTTCAGGTTGTTGCGGGTCTGATCCAGCGGCTGCCCCCTTAACCCGTCATTTGCACCAAGCTCGATCACCAGAATATCGGGAGTAAACTGAGCCAGTGCCGGCGGCAACCGCTCCAGGCCACCACGGGTGGTATCGCCGGAAATACTGGCATTGACCACCTGGTGCGGGTAGCCTCCCTGTTCCAGGCGCTGCTGCAGCAAGCTGACCCAGCCATGGCGCTGGTCGATGCCGTGGGCAGCGCTCAGACTGTCGCCCAATATCAGAATAACCGGTGTCCGAGCGTAGGATAGTGTCGTAGTCATCAGCAGCAAGAGGAAGATTATTTTTTTCATGTCGACTAATTCTAACCCAGCCCGACCTGTCGTATGTAGCGAAAAATTGCAGAAATCAGTCACTGCCCCCGGCGGCACGCTGACCATACTGCAACATCTGAGTCTGGAGCTCTTCCCCGGTGAAGCGCTTGCAATTCTCGGTGCATCCGGTTCCGGCAAATCCACTCTGCTGGGACTGCTTGCCGGCCTGGATCTGGCCACTGCAGGGGAGATTCGCCTGTTCGATCAGCCACTGGGGAGTTTGGACGAAGACCAGCGTGCCGATTTGAGGGCCGGGCGGGTCGGTTTCGTATTCCAGTCGTTTCAGTTACTGCCGGGTATGACCGCACTGGAAAATGTCATGCTGCCACTGGAGCTCAGCCACCATCCGGACCCGGCGGCCGGAGCCAGAGAGACATTGAATCAGGTTGGGCTGGCACAACGCCTGGGCCACTATCCCAGCCAGCTCTCCGGGGGGGAGCAGCAACGGGTTGCCATCGCCCGGGCCTTCGCCACTCACCCTGAAATTCTGTTTGCCGATGAGCCCACCGGTAGCCTGGACCAGGTCACCGGCAGCCACATCTCCGATCTGCTGTTCCGTCTGCGGGAAGAGAGTGGCGCTGCTCTGCTGCTGGTTACCCACGACCAGCGATTGGCAGCACGCTGTAACCGGCGCCTGCTGCTGGAAAACGGACAGTTGTCGGCACTGGCATGAACACTCTACCCTTCGCACTACGCATGTTTCGCCGAGACTGGCGCAACGGAGAGCTGCGCCTGCTCGCCCTCTCGCTCGCATTGGCAGTGGCAGCAGTGACCGCGGTTGGCTTCTTTACCGAGCGGGTCGAACAGGCCATGGCACTGCAGGCCAACGAGGTACTGGCAGCCGACCTCGTCCTGGCCGGCCATGACGCCATCCCTGACCGATTCACCCGGAAGGCCCGGGAACTGGGACTGAAGACAGCGACCACCCTGAGCGTCCCCAGCGTGGTGATGCAGGGGGAGCAGACCCGTATGGTGGAAGTAAAGGCGGTCAGCCCGGAATACCCGCTACGGGGAGAGTTGCGGGTGCGCGCTGCCCCGAACCTGCCGGAGCAAGGTATTCGAAAACTGCCCTCCTCCGGCGAAATATGGGTGGGCGCCCGACTCC
>JAUUYI010000287.1 GCA_030590525.1 Sedimenticola sp.
ATGGTGGGCACAGACAACGTACCCACCCTACTATTTGGTTCCGGCGCTGCCGGGTTAGATACTAGGACCGAGGGAGGATTAGCAGAACTGTTTTGGCAACTGTTCACGGAGTCAGCAGGTGTTTGCAAACAAACGATGCAGTGGCTTTCTTTGGTTGATTTATTGTGAGCGAGCTAACGGGCTATTTGGTGACGCGCCACTGGCGGGATACACCTGACGGGATCGAGCTGGTGTTTTGGGCCTGTTCTCCGGAAGGGCCACTGCGGCTGTCGTTTTCTGGTCAGCAGGCGGTCTGTTTCGTCGACCGGGGGCAGTCTACCGAGGGTGTACTGCCCGGTAATAGCGATTTCACCCGCCGGCCACTGGCGCTCGAGAACCTGCAGGGTGCGCCTGTGGATGGTCTCTACTTCCGGCAACAGCGTCAGTTACTCCGGTTTCGTGACCGGGCAAGAGAGGCCGGGATAGTGCTCATGGAGACGGACATCAAACCCAGCAACCGGTTCCTGATGGAGCGCTTTATCACTGCCACTTTTCGGGCCAGTGGCGAGGTGTCGCAACGGAATAACTACCTGGAGATGACTGCCCCCCGCCTGGAATCCTCCGACTTCAAACCTGCCTTTGCTTATCTGAGCCTGGATATCGAGACCGATGTCATCGGCGGCGAGGTCCTCTCTATCGCCTTCTGTGGTCAAGGGCATGAGGAGGTGCTGATGCAGGGATCCGCGGATAACTGGCCCAGTGACCTGCCGATCCGCTGGTTCGCGGATGAACGACGTCTGCTTGAGGGTTTCCTGCAGCGGATTGCAGATCTGGACCCGGACCTGCTCCTGGGCTGGAATCTGATCAACTTCGACCTGGATTACCTGGCACGACGCTGCCGCCGGTACCGTATACCTTTCCTGCTGGGACGTGGCGGTGAGAGTGCGGCCATACTGCAGCCCCAGCAGGACGGACAACAATGCATTGCTTCGATTCCCGGCCGGGTGGCACTGGATGGGATCGATAATCTGAGAAGTGCCTTCTTCTCCTTCGAGAGCTTCGAACTGGGGCAGGTGGCCCGGCAGCTGCTCGGTCGCGGCAAACTGATCGAGGGCTCAGAGGGAAAGGTGGAGGAGATCCTCCGTCAGTTTCGAGAGGACCGGCCTGCCTTGGCCACCTACAACCTGGAGGATTGCCGGCTGGTGGAGGAGATTTTCCAGCACACGGACCTGATCGCCTTCGCTGCCCAGCGCGCCGTTATGACCGGTCTACCCCTTGGCCGCCAGGGGGGATCAGTTGCCGCCTTCGATAACCTCTACCTGCCCCGGATGCACCGGGCCGGTGTGGTCGCCCATGACATCGGGGCCTTCCATTACAATACCTCGAGCCCGGGTGGCTATGTGATGGACTCTCAGCCCGGACTATATGACAACGTTCTGGTACTGGACTTCAAGAGCCTCTACCCCAGCATCATACGCACCTTCCGCATCGACCCACTGGGCCTGGCCCACCCCGGGACGGACCCGATCCCCGGGTTTCTGGATGCCTGTTTTTCCCGGGAGATCAGCATCCTGCCGGGAATCATCGATGACCTTTGGAAACAGCGGGAACAGGCGAAGAGACACCACGATGCCCCACTCTCCCAGGCGACCAAGATCATCATGAACTCCTTCTACGGTGTGCTTGGTTCCAGTGGCTGCCGTTTCCACAACCCTAAGCTGGCCAGCAGCATCACCCGCCGAGGCCATCAGGTCATCAACCACAGCCGCAACTGGCTGGAGGAGCGGGGATTTCAGGTGATCTATGGCGATACCGACTCTCTGTTCGTGCTGCTGGGGCCTGAATATCCAGAGGAAGAAGCGAACAAAACCGGGCAGCGCCTGGCCCGGGAGCTGACCCTGTGGTGGCAGGCTCATATCCGGCAGGAGTTTCGGCTGGACTCCTACCTGGAACTGGAGTTCGAGACCCACTTCATCCGGTTTCTGATGCCCACCATCCGGGGCCTGGAAAAGGGGAGCAAGAAACGCTATGCCGGCTACATCCGCGATTCCCAGGGCGACTTCCAGATCGTGTTCAAAGGGCTGGAGAGCGTCCGCAGTGACTGGACGCCACTGGCCCGGGAGTTTCAGCGCGAACTCTACCGGCGGGTTTTTTTTAACGAGCCCTATCGCGATTTCATCCGAGAGACCGTCACAGCCCTGAAGGCAGGCCGGCTGGACTGGAAACTGGTATACCGGAAACGCCTGCGTCGACCCCTCGATGCATATCAGCGTAACGTCCCACCCCATGTCCAGGCGGCCAGAAAACAGAAAACGGCAGGGCGCCGGATCGATTACCTGATCACCTTGAACGGCCCGGAACCCACGTCAGAACACACCACTCCTATCGATTACCAGCACTATATCGATCGCCAACTGGCGCCTGCAGCAGATGGCATCCTGCATTTTCTGAACGATAGCTTCGAGGCCATCGTAAGTGATCAGATGGCATTGTTCTGAGTTAGGGCTCGCGAGGTAACTTCTCAATAACCCGGGGCAAACGGGTAGGGTGGATCAAGGAGCGTAGCGACGGATCCACCAACGCGACTTCGCGAGCCCTTAGCTCCCACCCTGGGCTTTTCTGAGCTCCCGGATCCTGGTGGCGATCTGTTCACTCATCGTGGCCAATGCCTGGCTTTGGGCCGCTATCAATGCCTCGATACTGGCATCTGCCGCCTTCTGCGTGATGTCCGTTCGCTCGATGGCCAGAATCTTTCTGCCATCATCCCCCAGTATCCGCCATAAGGCAGTGAGCCGGGTCTCGTGGTCTGGCATCGCATCCAATCGCCGGACATCGATAGACACCTGAAACCCGGGCAACACCGCCCGTTCCCAGGGGAAGGTGACCACCGAATCGGTACCGAGTAGAGTGGTCAGATTCTCTGCCACCACCCAGCCGATATTGGTCTCCAGCGATCCGCCCCAACGTTTGAACTCCTTGATCTTCAGGCTGTTTCTACCATCCCGGGACACCACCTGAGGCCGTCCCAGATAGTCGGCCAGACGCACCGGACCCACACCCACTACCATGTCCGAGGACAACACCTGACTCCCGCTGCCCGTTCCCTCCGGCGTCAACAGATAAAAATCGGTTGGAGGAGTGGTGCCGCAGCCCGCCAGCAACAGCAGGCTGAGGAAAACGGGTATCGACTTGGTCAACGTCAGGTTAATACGCATGGGTCTATTCCTATATGGTATGGAGAGATTATGGTATGGAGAGATGGGTCAGAGGTGCTTTCCTAAGGGCTCGCTTCAAAATAATTTCACATTTCTGGTCGCCGATCTATCATCTCTCACTGTGTTGTAAAAACTTGAAATATACCTATATTCCTGCGTTTTCGCGCGACGTGCAAGGATGCACAAGTGTCGCGGGAGGCAGGACGCTCCTGTACATCCTGTACTCGCGGCATTGGTACATCCATGTACGGCAGATGCCGGGAGCGACCCCCTTGCC
>JAUUYI010000367.1 GCA_030590525.1 Sedimenticola sp.
ACCCTGTAGGGTGGGCACGTTGTTTGTGCCCACCAAAATGCTTGAGTCATGCGCGGAAACGGTGGGCACACAAACCGTGCCCACCCTACACTAATTTCCTAAGTTAATGGCATTGCGATCAGGAGGCGGGTGAATCGGCTTGTTTTAATGCGTTTTTCCTGATTTTCTCCAGTCTCTCCCGTGCCAGGCTGATGTGCAGCCGCAGATCGTACAGTTCCTCTGCGAACGACAGGGGGACACTCACCTTCGCCACCTCTCGTTCGATGACCGACAGATCCTGCAGAGCTTGTTCCAGGTCCAGGTCGTGCTGTGCTGCGCGTCGGTCGATGGCCAGCACGTCCCGGTACCAGGGATAGATGCGGGAGCGGATGCGCCAGCGGTAGAGGGGCGGCATGATCTTGGTCAGGGGAATCATCAGGGCGACCAGTGGCAGCAGCATCACCTTCATCCGGTCCAGCAGGGTGGCGGCCCAGAACGGCAGATAGCGTTGCAGGAAGGAGGGTCCCCGTTGATAGAAGTGGCGTGCTTCCTGGCTGAGCGGGAAATCGGCATAGTCCGGAGTGGGGAAGCGGCCGCTCGCCTCGAACCAGCCGCCACCGCCATGGATCTGCTGACCACTGTAGACCAGCAGGTCGATCAGGGCCGGGTGCAGGTCGGCACGCGCCACCATGTTAGCGGTGGTGGCCAGCAGGCTGACCTCTTGCCCCGGTATATCCCGGGCCAGGTCGACCACGCCCTGGGGCAGGGTCACACGGGAGAGGAAGTGGTGGCGGCGGGTGTAGGCCGCCGCGCGTTGAAAGCTCATCAGGCCGATGTTGTCCGACAGCAGCAGCTTCTCCACCACCGGGGAACGGGGAGAAGCGACGAAGAAGGCGGCATCGAGCCGGCCGCCGATCAGCCGGTCGATCGCCTCCTGACCGCCGATGGGCAACAGCTGAGCCGTCTCTGCCGTCAGCCGGTTGTCGGAGAGCAGGGCCCCGGCCAGCGCGCTGGTGCCGCTGCCCGGCTGCCCCACGGCGATGCGCCGGCCCCGCAGGTCGGTCAATCGAGCGGGTGGCGGCTCCAGGCGATGGAACAACCACAAGGGCTCGTAATAGAAGCTGCCGAGGGAGGCCAGTGCCTGGGCATCCTTGTTCTGGCCGGCCAGTCCGCCCTGGACGAAGGCGATATCCACCTGCCCGCGTTGCAGCAGCTCGATGTTCTCCAGCGAGCCGGCGGTGGGCAGGATTTCCAGATCAATCCCCTCTTTTGCCAAGGCCTCCCGGTATTTGAGGGCGAACAGATAATAGGCACCGTCTTTGCTGCCGGTGGCGATACGGATGTGGTCGGGCGGTGCCGGGTCGACGAACTGATAGGTCAGGATGAAGCCCAGCAGGGTAATCAGAATGGCGGGGCCAAAGATGTGCAGGTGGTCGCGAAACGGTCTTTCCTGGTCGCTGGACACGTCGGTTGCTCCCCCCCTCTGCGCAGATCAGAGACCCATACTATCCGGATTGTGGGTGCGTGTTAACAGTTGAAACTCAGATCCTGTGCATGGCGAATTACTAGTCACGCAGCGATTAAGGTCTGTAGTTCTTCTCGAATGCACTTTTTTCGGGCGAAATTCCCTGTGCATGGCGAATTGATAGTCAAACAGCTGCGCAAAGATGAAAGAGCCATCGGCAGTGAGTCTGCCAACGAAAATTGTTCAGCATGGGGCAAAAAGGACTGTGCCAGTTTTGTGCCAACTTCCAATAACAGTGAACTGTAAGTGATTGATAAGTCAGCTGCGGTATCAGGTGGGCAAGCACCGCAAGCGACTGATTAATAAAGAAAGTTAACATTCATATTGTGGCTACGAACCAGGTGGTCGGAGGTTCGAATCCTTCCTGGCACGCAATAAACAACATTAAAATCAAGCGGTTAGCGTAGTTTTCGGGTAAATATTCGGTCATCCCATCCACCCCCGTAAAAAAGGGCGGGACACAGGAGGATAAATCAGGTATAAAGTAGTCCATGGTGACTACCCAACCCGTGCGGCTTCTATCAGAGCCGCCAAACTCCCCCCCTGTTCCTGATGGCTCACCACCTGTTCCGTTCTCACAAGAGATGGTGACCATCACCAAACAAGAACATATCAGACTAATTCATCAAGCTAACTATTGGCAGGCACAACACGGCAGGGCAAAAGAAAAGATTGCCCAACTGGAGCAAGAAAAACTGTGCCAGGAGGGCAAGATAAAGGAGGTTGCTGCTGTGAGGGAACCTCGGCCATCATCACCGCACCCTCTCCGCCCAGACTCATACCTCATGGCTCCTATGCGGTGAGCTTCCGGGTCGAAATCATGTTAAAAAATTCCATTATGGTCAACCCGTCAACCGCCTCCTGCAGGATCTGACAGACCAGGGGCTTCCCGTATCTGCCGGTACGGTAGCCGGTGGTTTACAACGCATCGCACCCCTTTTTATAC
>JAUUYI010000324.1 GCA_030590525.1 Sedimenticola sp.
CCGCTTTCCTCGACCCCTGGGCCGATGTTCAGAACAGCGGCTATCAGCTGGCCCAGGCGTTGATCGCCTTTGGACGCGGTGAGTGGTTCGGGGTCGGACTGGGGAACGGTATTCAGAAGCAGTTTTACCTGCCAGAGGCCCATACCGATTTTCTGATGGCAGTGATCGGTGAGGAGTTCGGGCTGGTGGGAACCCTGACTATTCTGCTGCTGTTCGCAGTGATCATCTGGCGCGCTTTCAGCATCGGTGCCCGGGCGGAGCGCATGGGGCGCCGCTTCGAGTCCTATGTGGCCCAGGGTTTCGGACTCTGGTTTGGTATACAGGCGTTCATCAACATGGGGGTAAATATGGGGCTGCTCCCCACCAAGGGCCTGACCCTGCCGCTGATGAGCTACGGGGGGAACAGCATTATCGTCGCCTGCCTGGTGATCGGCATCCTGGTCCGCATTGACTACGAACTTCGGCTCGAGGGGTCGGAATCCTCCGGGGGGTTTAAATGGGCGCGCGCGTGATGGTCATGGCCGGCGGCACCGGCGGGCATGTCTTTCCAGCACTGGCGGTGGCGGAGGAACTGCGGGCACGGGAGGTGGAAGTGTTCTGGCTGGGAACGCCGGACAGTTTCGAGTCCAGGGTGGTTCCACAGCACGGTTTTCCGATGGAACAGATGCGCGTCCGTGGGCTGCGTGGCAACGGGCTGCTGGGATGGCTGGCGGCGCCCTTTCGGATCGGCTTTGCCATGCTGCAGGCGCTGCGGATATTGCGGCGCAGACAGCCACAGCTGGTGTTGGGGATGGGCGGGTTCGTGGCCGGTCCGGGTGGGGTAACGGCCCGTCTGCTGGGGCTCCCGCTGGTGATCCATGAGCAGAATGCCATCCCGGGTATGACCAATGCGTGGCTTTCCCGTATTGCGACCCGGGTACTGGAGGCCTTCCCCGGCAGTTTTTCCCGGCAGCGGCAGGCGCAGGTCACCGGTAATCCGGTACGGGCGGATATCGCCGCGTTGCCGGAGCCGGGAGAGCGCATGGCGGGGCGTGATGGCCCGATGCGACTGCTGGTGTTGGGTGGCTCCCTGGGGGCCCAGGCGTTGAATGAGTCGGTGCCTGTCGCCCTGGCAGAACTGGAACACTCCCTCGTGGTGCGGCATCAGGCGGGTCGGAACAAGTTGGAGGCGACCCGTGAGAGTTATCAACGGGCGGGTATCCAGGCTGAGATCACCGCTTTCGTAGAAGATATGGCGGAGGCCTATGGTTGGGCCGATCTGGTGATCTGTCGGGCGGGTGCCCTGACAGTGGCAGAGCTGGCGGCGGCTGGCGTGGGGTCGGTCCTGGTGCCCTATCCACATGCCGTGGATGATCATCAGACCCGTAATGCCCGCTACCTGACGGACGCGAATGCGGCACTGCTCCTGCCTCAGTCGGAATTGAATGCCGGGCGGCTGGGCGCGTTGATCGCCCCTCTGCTTGAGGAACGAAGGCAGCTGCTGAATATGGCGCAGGCTGCCCGCCGCCTGGGGCTTCCCCGGGCAACCAGTGCGGTGGCAGATATCTGTCAGGAGTTGATGCCGGCATGAGCAGACAAGGAAGATCAGGTCAGCGACTGGCGGCGGAGTCCATGGGGCGGATTCGACACCTGCATTTCGTCGGAATCGGCGGGGCGGGGATGAATGGTATCGCCCAGGTGATGTTGAACCTGGGTTACCGGGTCTCCGGCTCGGATCTGAATGCCAATTCAGCCACACGCCGGCTGGCGGAACAGGGGGCGGAGATCCATATCGGACATCATGGCGGGAACATCGAAGGCTGTGATGCGGTGGTGATCTCCAGCGCCGTCGGTGAGGAGAACCCGGAGGTGGTTGCCGCCCGGGAGCAGCGGATCCCGGTCGTGCCACGGGCAGAGATGCTGGCCGAGCTGATGCGTTTCCATTACGGCATCGCGGTGGCCGGCACCCATGGCAAGACCACCACTACCAGCCTGGTGGCGAGTCTGCTGGGGGAGGCCGGGCTGGACCCCACATTCGTAATCGGCGGGCGCCTCAACTCGGTTGGCACCCATGCCCGCCTGGGCGGAGGTGAGTATCTGGTAGCGGAGGCGGATGAGAGTGATGCCTCGTTTCTCTACCTGCAGCCGATGATGGCGGTGGTAACCAATGTGGATGCGGATCACCTGAGCACCTACGGGGGGGACTTCGAGCGGCTACGCCAGACCTTCATTGAATTTCTTCATCATCTGCCTTTTTACGGCGTGGCGATTCTCTGTGTGGACGACCTGGAGGTGCAGGGGTTGTTGGGTAATGTGACCCGCCGGATTATTACCTATGGTACCTCCGACGAGGCAGATCTGCGGGCGGTCGATATCCGGCAACAGGGGTTGCGCACCCATTTTCGGGTGGAGCCAGCCGATGCCCCGGCCTTCGACGTCACCCTCAACATGCCAGGTCGCCACAATGTGCTGAATGCCCTGGCCGCGATTGCAGTGGCCCTGGAACTGGGGGTGAACGATGCGGTGATACAGCAGGCGCTGGCTGGCTTTCAGGGTATTGCTCGCCGCTTTCAGACCAGTGAGTGTCGTTTGCCCGGTGGCGGTAGCGTGCTGTTGATAGATGACTACGGGCATCACCCCCGGGAGGTGGCGGCCACCCTGGAGGCGGTGCGGGAAGGGTGGCCGGGTAGACGCTTGCTGCTGGCCTTTCAGCCACACCGTTACAGCCGCACCCAGGAGCAGTTCGATGATTTTGTGCAGGTGCTCTCACGGGCCGATGTGCTGGTGTTGAGTGAGGTCTACCCGGCGGGTGAATCGCCGATCCCGGGTGCGGATGGTCGCTCCCTGAGTCGTGCCATCCGTGCCCGTGGGCAGGTGGACCCGGTGTTTGTCGATCCGGTGGCCGACCTGCC
>JAUUYI010000036.1 GCA_030590525.1 Sedimenticola sp.
TCTCAATAAGTCCAGGCAAGAATCTAAAATGTAGGGTGTATCAAGCGGAGCGGATACACCAGGCTAGGTCGCGTTGGTAGATCCGTCGCTGCGCTCCTTGATCCACCCTACCCGTTTGCCCCTGTGAGTTATTGAGAAGTTACAATCGTGCATGCTAAGAAAGAAGAACTCGGCACTCTCGAGCAACAGCATGATCTTAATTTTTTATTAGTGCGATCATATTAGCTTATAAAAACCTTTCAAAAACTCCCTCTCATGCTAGTATTCCATGAATACTCTATTTTTCTACCCATTAATACAAGCGTCCTAAATAATGAGCGCGATACTGGACCTGTTGAGAGCCACTTCTGCACTCTCCGGCAGCAATGCAGCATTCATAGAAAATCTTTACGAGCGTTTTCTCCAGGACCCCGGCAGTGTCGAGCCGGCCTGGAAAAAGCGCTTCGAGGAGCTGGCGAAGAAATCTGCCAACGATGCCCCGGACATCTCCCATGGGCCCATTCGGTCCAATTTCGAGCGCCTCGCCAGAGAGAAACATCGCCCGTCAAGATGTGCCTCGGAACGCCTCTCACCCGCCGCCGCTGAAAAGCAGGCTGCAGTGCTGCGCCTGATCAATGCCTGGCGGGTGCGGGGCCATCAGAAAGGAGACCTCGACCCCCTGCACCTGCGCGAACAACCCAGTGTCCCTGACCTGGAGCCGGCCTTTCACCGGCTCGGTGAAGCGGACATGGACAGCATCTTCAACACCGGCTCCCTGTTCGCCCCCGATCGTATGCCCCTGCGGGAGATCATCGCCCTCCTGAAAGAGGTGTATGGAGGCACCGTTGGCTCCGAGTACATGCATATCACCGACACCCGCCAGAAACGCTGGATACAGAAAAGGGTGGAGGGCTACCAGGCCAAGCCGGAACTGGACGACGACGACCGGCGCTGGCTGTTGACTATGCTCACAGCGGCCGAAGGGCTGGAAAAATATCTGCATACCCGTTATGTCGGCCAGAAACGCTTCTCCCTTGAAGGGGCTGACTCACTCATCCCGCTGCTGGACGAACTGCTCCAGCGCTCGGGCGCCAGTGGCACCCAGGAAGTGGTCATCGGAATGGCCCACCGGGGACGCCTCAATGTACTGACCAATATCCTGGGGAAGTCCCCGCGGGAGCTGTTCGAGGAGTTCGAGGGTCGCAAGAGCCCCGGGCATTTCAAAAGCTCCGGCGATGTAAAGTATCACATGGGGTTCTCCACCGATATCGAAACCCCCGGCGGGTTTCTGCATATCGCACTGGGCTTCAACCCCTCCCACCTTGAGATCATCGATCCTGTGGTGGAAGGCTCAGTGAGGGCGCGTCAGCAGCGTTATGGGGACAAGATCGGCGACCAGGTGATGCCGATACTGATCCACGGCGACGCCGCCTTCGCCGGGCAGGGGGTGGTGATGGAGACCCTGCAGATGTCCCAGGCCCGGGGCTTCTCCACCGGTGGCACGATCCATATCGTAATCAACAATCAGATTGGATTCACCACCTCCCATCCGATGGACACCCGTTCCACGCTCTATTGCACGGACGTGGCAAAGATGGTCCAGGCGCCTATCTTCCATGTCAACGGCGACGACCCGGAGGCGGTGATCTTTGTCACCCGCCTGGCGCTGGATTTTCGGCAGCGTTTTCACAAGGATACCATCATCGATCTGCTCTGTTACCGCCGCCATGGCCATAACGAGGCAGACGAACCTGCGGTCACCCAGCCCCAGATGTATCAGAAGATCCGACGTCTGCCACCCCCCCGCTCCCGCTACTCGGCCCACCTGGTCTCGCACGGGGTAATCACCCCGGAGCAGAGTCACGAAATGGTCGAGAATTACCGTTTGTCCCTGGAACAGGGATCGGTGGTGGCCCGCCCTAACCTGATCGCACTCGACTATCCCCACCGCGTGGACTGGGCGCCGTTCAAGAACATTGGCTGGGAACACCCCGCAGTAACCGCCATCAGTGAAGAACGGCTGGCGGCCACCGCCAACCGCCTGCTGGCCATACCGGAAGGTTTCGAACTGAACCCCCGGGTAGTCAGGATAATGGACGAGCGGCGTAAGATGGCGAGTGGCGACCAGCTGGTGGACTGGGGCTTCGGCGAGACCCTCGCCTACGCCACCCTGGCAGATGAGGGTTATCCGATTCGGCTCTCGGGCCAGGACAGTGGCCGCGGCACCTTCTCTCACCGACACGCGGTACTGCACAATCAAATCGATGGGGAGCGCTATATCCCACTGCAGAACATCTCTCCGGGACAGGGCAATTTCAGCGTCATCGATTCGCTGCTGTCGGAAGAGGCGGTACTCGGCTTCGAGTATGGCTACGCCACCGCAGAACCCAACACACTGGTGATCTGGGAGGCCCAGTTCGGTGATTTCGCCAATGGAGCCCAGGTGGTCATAGACCAGTTCATCACCTCTGGTGGGGCCAAGTGGGGGCTCTACTGCGGGCTGACAATGTTGCTTCCCCATGGTTATGAAGGCCAGGGGGCGGAACACTCTTCAGCCCGCCTGGAGCGCTACCTCCAGCTCTGTGCAGAGCACAACATACAGATCTGTGTGCCCACCAGCCCCGCCCAGGTGTTCCACATGCTGCGGCGACAGATGATCCGGCCGATGCGCAAGCCGCTGATCGTCATGACACCAAAGAGCCTGCTGCGGCACCGACTCGCCACCTCCTCGCTGACGGAGTTCCTCAGCGGAGGCTTCCTCCCGGTCATCGGTGAAGTGGATGACCTGGACCCGGAAGGGGTGGAGCACGTGATCGTCTGCTCTGGAAAAGTCTACTACGAACTACTGGAGGCACGTCGGGCCCGGGGCCTGCACAATGTCGCTATCGTCCGACTGGAACAGCTCTACCCCTTCCCACGGGGGCAGTTCGACCCGATCATCGACCAGTATCCCCGGGTGGAACGGCTGATCTGGTGTCAGGAGGAGCCCCAGAACCAGGGTGCCTGGGATCAGATCAAACACCGTTTCCACACCCAGCTCGCCAAAGGGCGAAAGCTCTTCTACGTTGGACGGCCGACCGCAGCTGCCCCGGCCGTCGGCTTTTATCCGGTCCACGTTCAGCAACAGGAGAAGCTGATCGACGAGGCATTGACCGGGCGTATCGACCCCATGATGAACCGGAGACTCCCCGCATAATGAGCACCAGGATCCATGTCCCCGCACTACCGGAATCGGTCGCAGATGCCACGGTCCTCTCCTGGCACAAGCAGCCTGGCGACACAATCAAGCGGGATGAAAACCTGGTCGACCTGGAGACCGACAAGGTGGTACTCGAAGTACCCTCACCCGTAGATGGCACAGTGGGCGAAATTACCGCCAAAGCGGGTGAAGTTGTCCAGGGGGGGGATCTACTGACGGTCATCGAAGAGGGGAATGCGGCCGCGACAGCCCGTTCCGAGCAGCACAAAGCGGCTGCAGCGCCCCTGAAGAGCGAAAAGGCGCAACAGAAACCAGCGCCACTGACCGAATCCACGGGCCCGGAGCAGGGCGAGCCAGAACCGGTACTCACCCCGGCGGTACGTCGCCTGGTCAAGGAGTTGGAGATCGACCCCCGGGAGATCCAGGGCAGCGGCAAGGACGGGCGTATCCTGAAATCCGACGTACTGGCCTACATCGATGCCCGGGAGGCGGCCGCCGCTGAACAGCAGGAGGCTGCAGCAGTCATCCCACCGGAGGAGGAATCGAGCCAGACCGGAGTGGAGGGAGAGCGGCCGGAACAGCGGGTCCCCATGACCC
This sequence comes from Sedimenticola sp., assembly GCA_030590525.1. GTDB lineage: Bacteria > Pseudomonadota > Gammaproteobacteria > Chromatiales > Chromatiaceae > JAUXBK01. The sequence goes on from JAUUYI010000036.1 coordinate 3,776, forward strand.
GGCTGCGGGCCCGAATCGCCGAACGCCTGCTGGAGGCCCAGCAGAATGCCGCCATCCTGACCACCTTCAATGAGGTCAACCTGCAGGCGGTGACCGAACTGCGAAGCCGCTACAGAGAACCGTTCGAGAAAGAACATGAGGTACGGCTGGGTTTCATGTCATTCTTTGTCCGGGCTACCGTTGAGGCCCTCAAGAAATTCCCCCTGGTCAATGCCTCAGTGGATGGAAATGAGATCGTCTATCACGGCTACTACGATATCGGCATCGCCGTCGGCTCACCCCGGGGCCTGGTGGTACCCATCCTGCGAGACGCAGACCAGCTCACCTTTGCCGAAACAGAAAAGGCAATCCGTGGCTATGGCAAGAAGGCACAGGATGGCACCCTCAGCTATGAAGAACTGACCGGCGGCACCTTTACCATCTCCAACGGCGGTGTCTTCGGCTCCATGCTCTCCACCCCGATTCTGAACCCGCCCCAATGCGCCATCCTCGGCATGCACAAAATCCAGCAGCGACCAATGGTGGAAGAGGGTGAAATCGTCATCCGCCCGATGATGTATCTGGCACTCTCCTACGATCACCGTATCATCGATGGTCGGGAGGCGGTGCAGTTTCTGGTAACGATCAAGAACGTGCTGGAGGATCCGGCGAGACTTCTGCTTCAAATATAGGAGAAAAACAGGACCTAGGAAAAGAAAAAAACTAAAATAGAACCAGGCTAAACCCGGGTCCCTGGTCCTTGGTTGCATTTCCCTTCACCACAACTTCAACGAAGGGTCCCCTCTCCCTCCGGGAGAGGGACAGGGTGAGGGAAATCAAACGGGCTTTTCCTCGGTCCTAGTACCTCGGTCCTCGGTCCTGTTTTTATCCTAGAACCTGTTTTAAAAGAGCCATGACTATCATTCGCCAGGAAGATTTCATCCAAAGCATCAGCGATGCGCTGCAGTTCATCTCCTACTACCATCCGCTGGATTTCATCCAGGCCATGACGGCGGCGTGGGAGAGTGAGGAGTCACCTGCGGCGCGGGACGCCATCGCCCAGATCCTGGTCAACTCCCGAATGAGTGCAGAAGGGCATCGACCCATCTGCCAGGATACGGGGATGGTTGTCGTATTCCTCGACGTGGGTATGGAGGTGCAGTGGGAAGCGGATCTGAGCGTGGAGGCCATGGTGAACGCGGGGGTGCGTCGTGCCTACACCCTGCCGGAGAACCGTTTACGTGCCTCCATGGTGATGGATCCCGCGGGGAAGCGGAAAAACACCGGAGACAACACCCCTGCCATCACCCATGTCCGACTGGTCGCCGGCGACCGGGTGGAGGTCAAACTGGCAGCCAAGGGCGGCGGGTCAGAGGCGAAGTCCCGCTTCACCATCCTCAACCCAGCGGCCAGTCTGGTGGAGTGGGTGCTGGAGACGGTACCCACCCTGGGTGCAGGCTGGTGTCCACCGGGCATGCTCGGTATCGGTATCGGCGGCTCCGCGGAAAAGGCGATGCTGCTGGCCAAACAGGCACTGATGGAGCCCATCGATATCCATCTGCTGCAGAAAAGGGGGCCACAGAGCCGAACAGAAAAGCTGCGCCTGGAACTCTATGAAAAAATCAATGCGCTGGGGATAGGGGCCCAGGGGCTGGGAGGACTCACCACCGTCCTCGATGTAAAGATTGAGGAGTATCCCACCCACGCCGCCATACTGCCGGTGGCCTTGATCCCCAACTGTGCCGCCACCCGGCATCTGGAATTCACCCTGGACGGCAGCGGCCCGGCAGAAATGACACCGCCAAAACTGGCGGATTGGCCGAAGATCACCTGGCAGGCAGCCGCCGATGCCCGCCGGGTCGACCTGGACACTGTGACCCGGGAGGAGATGGCCGAGTGGCAGCCGGGAGAGCGCCTGCTTCTGTCAGGCAGACTGCTGACCGGCCGGGACGCCGCCCACAAGCGCATTCAGGAGTTACTCTCCCGAGGTGAGCCCCTGCCCGACGGTGTCGACTTCCATGGTCGCTTCATCTACTACGTCGGCCCGGTGGACCCGGTCGACGGTGAAGTGGTAGGGCCCGCCGGCCCCACCACCGCCACCCGGATGGACCCATTCACCGAAATGATGCTGGCCAAAACCGGGCTCATCGGCATGGTGGGCAAGGCGGAGCGCGGACCCGACGCCATCGAATCGATCAAACGCCATGGCGCAGTCTATCTGATGGCCGTGGGCGGCGCAGCCTATCTGGTTTCCAAAGCGATCCGCTCTGCCCGTATTCTGGCCTTCGAAGAGCTGGGCATGGAAGCGATACGGGAATTCGAGGTGGAGGAGATGCCGGTCACCGTAGCGGTCGACAGCCGGGGCGAATCCGTTCACCAGCGCGGCCCCGCCGAGTGGCGGATCAAGATAGAGAAGCGCAGGGCCGACTCAAATACCGATGAACCGGGATAATCCATTTGCTCAACGCTCATCCCTGTCTAAGCGAACGAGTGCCTCGCTGGTCATTTGCTGGCTGTTTTCTCTCACCTACATCCTAATCAGGAATTAAATTAATAATCCTTTGCTTTAGCTGTTGACTTTAATTCCCAGGAACCATAATATTATTCCGTCGCTGCATCAAGGACGCTAGGGATGGCAGATCGAGACACGGAAGTACAACAGGGATGGTATCCTTTTTGAAACCGGCGACACCCGAAAACCCCGACAGCAAGGAAGCTGTCGGGGTTTTCTTTTTACGCTTTATATGAGCCTGCAGTTGTATTGAGACAGCTTAATATCATCACTCATAAGAGGATATTTATTGTTGATGCTTTGAGTAATCAACATCCTGTCGAAGGGATCTTTGTGGTGCAATGGCAGATCCTTCAGTAAAACGGCATCGTTACCAGTAAAGTCCAGCAGTTCAAATCCCGTTTCCAGTGCAATCTCCGCGGGGTTGAACGCTACTGCCAGTTTGCCGATCGATGCCTTGATCATGATCTCAGCCACAACTGATTGAACTGACGTAGATAATATTTGCCAGCGACTCAAGCTCAAGACGCCTGTTCTCGTTGATCTTCTCTGGCTCAGAAACAGCCCACAGGAAGATGTGCGTATCGAGAATAATTTTCACTTCTCATTTCCATAAAACATCTCGTTGATTTCATCTGACTCCTCATTGAAATCATCTGGAAACGTAAATTTTCCTGCAAGTAACCCCAGACTCCTCTTCCCCTCCGGTTTATGCACGACCAGATCCACAAGAGGGAGATTATTCTTAGCCATCACAATCTTATGGCCGTGATAAGCCATATCAACCAACTTCGAGAGATTCGCCTTTGCTTCGGAAATATTAACAATCACGGGCACCTCCTATCATTCAGACCAACACGACTATAATAGGTCATATTGACCAACAATACCCAAAAAACATGGTCTGCCCTCGATAAACCCTACTCTACATCTCAATATCTCAATTCAATCTTTGGATCCTCAGGGATATCCAGCGAAGACTATTCAGGGATTAAAATATAGTCAATTGACTGTACGCGCCAAGTTAATCCCAATGCCATTAACTTAACGCCGACGGATCACCCTGTAGAAACTATGAAGGACCGCTATCGACTAACCTTAGGGTGGATAACACAACAAGAGGGTTAGGAAAATGACAGCGGTCCTTCAACACAAAGATAGCGCAAACGGCACGACTCTGTACATGGCACTGGAGCTGAGCAACAAGAAATGGAAGCTGGGATTCAGCAATGGCGAAAAAAATCGCCTAACGACGATTGCAGCAGGCGACTGGATAGATCTGCACAAACAGATGGACTTGGCGAAGCAGAAACTGAGGCTGCCGGAGGATTGTCGCATCGTGAGCTGCTACGACGCGGGTCGGGATGGTTTTTGGATTCACCGGGGCTTGGAGGCGGAAGGGATCGAAAATCATGTCGTGGATTCCTCCAGCATCGAGGTAAATCGCCGGAAGCGGCGGGCGAAGACGGACAAAGTGGACGTAAAGGCGCTGCTGCGGTTGCTGCAACGCTACTGGCATGGTGATCGAGAGGCGATGAAGCAGGTCAATCAACTGCGGCAATTGAAAGGAGTTGGCTGTCAATCGAGCTGGATCCTGGTAATGGAATTTTTCAGCTGGCGGGATTTTTACAACCAGCGACAGCTGGGGGCCTGTACCAGTCTGACACCGACCCCCTATGCGAGCGGAGACAGTGAACGGGAGCAAGGGATCAGCAAGGCGGGAAACCGACAGGTTCGGAGCTTGATGATTGAATTGAGCTGGCTCTGGTTGCGCTACCAGCCGGACAGCACGCTGACCCAGTGGTTCCAGCAGCGTTTTGCGGGAGGCGGCAAGCGGATGCGCCGGATCGGGATCGTGGCGATGGCCCGGAAGCTATTGATCGCACTCTGGCGCTACGTGAAGGAAGGAATGGTACCGGAAGGCGCGGTTTTTAAGGTGGTATAAACAGAGCTACAAAGCGAAAATCATAGAATTCATCAGTGATCCACGAAGGAGAACACACGAACGACAGGAATGAATGAGGTTGCCGAAAGTGCCCGTGCCCACCCTGGGTTGGCGAGCAAGCCATACCGCCTTTGTAGAAGGGGCACTCTCACCTTGGTTCGAGGCGACGTACAGCGAATGCGATTTTTGGTTGACTGGGCATGGCCCGGCACGGATAGAAGGTTGTAACGGCCCTTTGAGGCTTGACGAGATGTATGAACCAGGCAACACATTGATTGAAGGACGGTGGCAAGCGTTATTCACGCTTTGCCCACCGGTTACATGTGAAAGTGGCGTTCCACCCGTGGACAAAGCGTGAATAATGCTCAGTGTCGTCAGGAGGATTGATCGAAAGAGCGATCAGAGATTTTTTTCAAAAAAGAGGTTGACAATAGCGGCATCATAGAAGGGTGGGCACGTTGTTTGTGCCCACCAAAATGCTTGAGTCACGCGGAAATAGTGGACACACAAACCGAGTTCACCCTGCATTAATTTCCCAAGTTAATGGCATAGATAATCGGGGTCAGACCACCTCGCGGAGGGAATCTAAATATTAATTGTGTAACTATTCAGCATGCTTTAGGATTTTGCACTAAGTCGCTGATTGGTCACCCGTAATTGCCCCCACGTTCAGTCGAATATATTATAGTTGGGGTGGTTGCCAAACACAGGTAATCTGCGACCAAATACAGCAGGAAGAGATACACCAAAGTTTAACGGTAGTATGGTGTATTATAATGTGTACAGTCTATATTTCACCCTGCTGAGCTTGACAGATAAACGTTATGGAGAAGAGTTGTCATTATGGCGATCCGGCTAAAAGTGGCATCAGCCCCAAAGGAAATGGACGACGCCTTGTGGATTCGACATGAGGTCTATGTCAAGGAGGACGGAAAGTTCGGTGGAAAGCCCCTCCCCGAGGAACGTATCGTAGACCGTTACGATGTCATACCTGAAGTGGCCCTTCTCGTGGCCTACGAGGGTAACCAGCCAGTGGCCACCCTGCGTGCAAGCAAAGACATAGGCGGCGGCCTGCCAGCGGAGAAACATTTCGACTTCAGTCCTTGGCGCAAGCAGTTCGACGAAGAAGCCCGCGCCGAAGGCCTGAAGGACGCTGTAGTTGCCTGTGGCGGTATGCTCGCGGTGCGTGAGCGCTGGCGCGGCCGACGCGATGTGATCCGCGCCCTGTACAAGATAGCAGCAAGCGTAGTTATGTCCTGGAAAACTACCCACATCGTGGCTCTGGTCAGCCACGATACTGCCGTCATGTACCGCCGCCTCGGATTCGAGATAGTGGCGGACCAATTCTGGGTGGAGGAAATAGGCAACTATGTGGTCCCTATCGTGGCCCGCGCTAAAAACTATTATCACTGGGCCTTCGGCAACACTATCAATCAACCCATGGCGCTGTTCGACGACAACTTTGAACGTCTACTACTACGCTCCAGCGAACAGTTGTTTAAGGAGGGCGACCCAGGCGAGCACGCCTATATCCTCGATGAAGGAAACATCAAGATCTCACGCGACCGTGCGGATGGATCCCAAATGGTACTCGCCTTGCTTGGTCGTGGAGACCTGCTTGGTGAGTTGGCGCTAATCGATGACCTGCCGCGCTCTGCCACGGCCACGGCCGAAGGTGACGTGGAGTTAATCAGCCTCGAACGAGCCTCGTTCGAGCGCCAGATGAGCCTGGATTCGCGCCACCTGCACTCGGTGATGGGCCTGTTCGCCAAACGCTTGCGCAGTACTGATGAGATGGCCATGGTGCTCGCCTTCGAAACCAATGACAAACGCCTGGAGTTCGCCCTGAACACTATCCGCGCCGGAGCCCGACCCAACAACCGCCGCCCTAGCCAGTTGGAAGCCAAGGCGACTGCTGTGGACGTCGCCCGAGTGGCCATCGTTTCTCAGGGCGAGGCTCATGCATTCCTGGAACGCAAAGCCGAGGCAGGAGAGATCGAATTAGGCAGGACCCGAATCCGTTTCTCGCAGTGACCCTCCCCGCAATTCAACGCATCCTTTGTTTACCTCGAAACCTGAAAAATGTCGCCCTTGATCGCTTAACCTAATCTTCTCTTTGTCACGGGGCCAGGAGCCTGTCCGAGAATAGCAGCCGACCGGTTTATTACTCCTGAAACAGCGATACTTCCGCCATCTCTGGCTGCTCATTTCCCAGCCCTTTATGGAATAATTAAAGTTACGTTCACCACCTGTCGCTTCATAAGAGAATATTCCAGTCATGAAAAGTAGCAGCCTGTCGACTCCACCGACGATCTACTGCAGGAGGCGTTTATCCTTGAGGTCCCTATTCAATTTCTGCCTCAATAGTGAGGGCGATGGGAATCGCCCTATTCACGCCAACGTACTCCCAGTGATAATCAATGAGCGTCATATAGATTCCCGACAAATAAATTCGAATGACACTCCCGGCCGGCGGCAGCAAGTCACGCTTTTCGGTTTGATATGCCTGCTCGTTCTTTCCCTCGTTTGTATCGACACTGCTCAGGCGGCATCGCCCCACAGCAACAAGAAGGGGCTGGAACTGGCACGGCTGGTCTATGATCGGCCGGATGGCAACGACAGCGCCGCCCGTGTCACCATGACACTGGGGGAGAAGGGCAAGAACCAGCGGGAGCGGTTGCTCTACAGTTACGCAAAAGAGAAGGGGGCGGGCGAACGCTGGACCCTGATGCGGTTTATCACCCCCGCCGATATCCGGGGTACCGGACTTCTGACCAAAGATCACCCGGGTGATGAGAGTGATCAGTGGCTCTATCTGCCTGCGCTGGACCGGGTGCGGCGGATCGCATCATCACGCAAAGGCGGGCGTTTCGTCGGGTCGGATTTCTTTTATGGAGATCTCCGGGACCGTGAAGTCGACATGGACCACCACCGATTCATCGGCGAGGGAAAGGTGGGAAAGATCGCCTGTGACGTCGTGGTCAGCACCCCGGTCGATCGATCCAATTCGGCCTATTCCAAACGAGCCCGCTGGATCCATCGTAAAACACTGATTCCGCTTCGGGTTGATTTTTATGAGAAGGGGCGAAAAAAACCGTCCAAGCGCCTACGCGCCAGAAAGATCAAGAAGATTCAAGGCTACTGGACGGTGTTGGAGAGCACCATGTACGACCTGAAGAGCGGCCATCGTACCAGCCTGCGCA
>JAUUYI010000141.1 GCA_030590525.1 Sedimenticola sp.
CGGTGCTGAGGGATGGAAAGATCAGTCAGAGTTTCCCGCTGCCGAGGGAGGTGCAGCAGCAGGCGGCCTATCTCATGTCCCAGGCGGAGGGGGCCCGCCATCTGCTGGTGTTCGGCGGCTTTGCCAGCGGTCTGGTAACTGATCTGCTGCGTTACCCGGTGGAGCGGATCGACCTGGTGGAGCAGGACAGGCGGGCCTACCAGCGTATCCTGCCCTATCTGTCGGAAGCGGACCGGAAGGCGGCGAAGGACCCCCGGCTGAAGCGCTGGTTCATGGATGGCCGCCGCTTCGTCAACCGCTGGCAGGGTCCCGACCCTTTCGATCTGGTGCTGGTGCTCGATGCCACCCCGTCCAGCGCCTACAGCAATCGCTACTTCACCCGGGAGTTCTATCGTCGGGTGCAGGGGGCGATGGTGCCGGATGGCGTGCTCTGTACCAGCGTCAGCAGTGCCTCCAACTACCTGGGGCAAACAGTCGGGAGTTTTACCGGCTCCATCTATCGGACCCTCGAATCCGTATTTCCCCATATTGCCATCATGCCGGGAGATGAGCATCTCTACTGCGCATCGGTGGCCCCGGGGCGGGTGGTCGAGTCACCGGACGAGCTGGAGCGGCGCTATCTGATGATCCCGCTGAAGCAGCGACTGTTTCAGGCGGTCTCTTTCTACTCCTTGTTGCCGGAGGAGAATATCCGTTATGTGCGGGAGCAACTGCAGCGCTCCGACAGTGACCTGAACACGGATGAACGCCCGGTAACCTATTACCTGAATATGGTCCTGTGGGGCAAGTTCAGCGCCTCCGGCCTGGCCGAGTCCCTGGGGCAACTGCGGCGTCTCGGACCCTGGCCCTATCTGCTCCCCCTGCTGCTGGGGGTGGGTTTGTGGCTGTTGCGTGCGGCCCTGGAGGGGTTTCAGCGGCCGCGCCTGATACGTCAGAGTGCCACCTTCTCTCTCACCCTGCTGGGGCTGATCGCCATGGCGGCCCAGCTGGTGCTGTTGTTCAGCTACCAGGCACACGTGGGGTTCATGTTTCAGCGCGTGGCCCTGCTCAATGGCCTGTTCATGACCGGCCTCGCCCTTGGGGCCTGGCTGGGGCAGTGGCTGGCCCGCCGGGGCAGGCCGGCGACGATGCTGGCGGGGGTGCTGCTGCTGGTCGCCATGGCCACGGCTGGAATGCCCCCCCTGCTCGGCTGGCTGGGGCAATCGACCAGTGACTGGCAGGAGTCGGCCTATCTCGCCCTGGCAGCGCTGCTGGGGATTATTACCGGGGGTGGTTTTCCGCTGGCGGTCAGGATCGCCGAACTGGAGCGGCAGGGGGTGGTGCGCAGCAGCGGCCTGGCCCAGGCCGCGGACAACCTGGGCGGGGCCTTCGGGGGGGCCCTGACCGGGACCCTGCTGGTGCCGCTGCTGGGGGTGCAATGGAGTTGTTATCTGCTGGCCCTGTATGCCCTCTCCGCCCTGCTGCCGCTCCTGTTTGCCACCTGGGCCCCGGAGCGGCTGCCCCGGTTCAATCGTCGCGGTTATGCCGCTTTTCCGTGGACATCTCTGGGATGGGTGCTGTTGTGGCTGGTACTGCTGGGCTTCATCTGGACCCTGATGCAGCCACCGAAGCCCGCCCCGCAACTCCACTTCGACCAGGAGCAGCTGGCCCTCGTCAGCGGTTCCAGTGCGTTCGAGTCGAGGTCGGAACCCTTCCCCTACTACCTGGGCAGCGAAGGGGGAGGGGAGGAGACCGCAACCCTCTCCACTATGGCGGCAGCCCCCGGGGTTCAGGGTTATGCCGGCCCCCTCAACCTGCTGCTGTCCATGGACCGGGGCGGCGGGCTGCGGGGGGTGCGTTATGTGCGCTCTAACGAGACCCCCTCATACATCGAGGGTATCGACCAATGGCTGGCCGGGCTGGCCGGGGCCGATCTCTCCCGGGCCCCTCTCACCCTGCAGCGGGTGGATGCCATGAGTGGCGCCACCGTGACCAGCAAGGCGGCACTGGAGGCGATCAATGTCACTGCCGGAGCCGTCGGCCAGGCCGCGTTTGGCCGCTCGTTCGCGCCCGCTGCCGAAAAGGAGATAGAGACCAAAGCCTGGCATACCCCGCGGTTTCTGGTCACGCTGCTTCTGTTGCTGACCTTCTTTCCGGTCTATCTCTCCGGCAGCGAGCGGGGGCGGCTGGTCTACCAGGCCGCCGCTCTGCTCATTCTTGGCCTCTGGCTCAACAGCCTGATGACCGAGGTGGATCTGCTCAATCTCAGCCTGGGTCACTGGCCATCCCTGGCCGACAATCCTCAGCGCTGGCTGCTGATCGGGTTCGTCCTGGTGAGTGGCCTCCTGTTCGGTCAGGTCTGGTGCGGTTATCTCTGCCCGTTCGGTGCCCTGCAGGAGTTCATCTCCCGTTTCGGCCGTATGCTGGGGCTGCGCCACTATCCCAACCGGCGGTTGGAGACCCGGGTGCGTTTCATCAAGTTCCTGTTGCTGGCGATGATGCTGCTGGCGGTCTTCAGCGACGGTGACAGTTACTGGGCCCGCTTCAACCCCATGCAGTATGCCTTTGCCGACCGTTGGCAGGGGTGGATGCTGGTGCTGCTGCCGGTGGTGCTGGTCGCCGCCCTGTTTCACTATCGCTTCTGGTGTCGTTATTTCTGCCCGTTCGGCGCCTTTCTCGCCTTTTTTAATAAGCTGGCGCTGTTGAACCGGTTGGCCCCGAAACGCCGCTTCGAGCACTGTGATCTGGGTGTCAGGGACGACTTCGATATCGACTGCATCCGTTGTAACCGTTGCCTCAGCGGGCGCGATACCCGTCTCAGGCCCCGTCGTCGTGCCATCGCCGGTACCAAATAGTAGGGTGGGCACGTTGTTTGTGCCCACCATGGCGGTACAAGGAGCTAGAATAATAGTGAGTATTCAGCTTGTAGGTTGGCGCTGAGCTTGCGAAGCCCAACACGGAAGTGGCAATGAAATGTTGGGCTTCGTTCCTCAGCGCCAACCTACGCTAACCGTTTTTGGTATCAATACATTTTTCGCGAGATCAGAGCATCTTAGGGTGCGGAAACAGGTCTAATATAATAGTAGGGTGCATTTGCGAAGAGGTAATGTAACTTCATGCATCGATGGATTCGTCACTGGCATCGGGGTGATCAGCTGCTCATCGCCTGGGTGGCAGCCACGCTGGTTTTGATCGGGGTGTTCCTGGGTTCCGCTCCGGGATTGCAGGGTGAGCGGGGGAGTGGTGGGCGCCGAATCGACATTCAGGCCTTCAAGGCACGCCTCGATGAGGGCGAGTTGAGTGGGCATGAGGCGCTCTGGTATCACCCTAAGGAGGAACCCTGATGGCTGTGGTGTGTGAGCTCTGTCCACGGGAATGCGTGATCCCGGAAGGGGAGGCGGGCGACTGCCGGGTGCGGGTCAATATCGGCGGGCGGTTACGGGCCTCCACCTACGGGCGGCCATCGGCGATGCATATCGACCCGATGGAGAAGAAACCGCTCTACCACTTTCACCCCGGGTCATCGGTTTTCTCCATTGCCACGGCTGGCTGCAACCTGCACTGCCTTAACTGCCAGAACTGGCAGCTCTCCCAGCGGGGTGGTGAGGAGATGGAGCAGATCTACCGGGCCGATCCCCCGCAACTGATCGAGCTGGCCAGAGAGAACGGGTGTGAGAGCATCGCCTACACCTATTCCGACCCCATCGTCTTCTACGAGTATGTCCAGGACAGCAGCGAGCTGGCGCGGCAGGCGGGTCTCCACAACGTCTTCATCACGGCGGGCTACATCAATAAAAAACCCCTGCGCCAGCTCTGCCAAGTGCTGGATGCCAGCAACACCGACCTGAAGGCGTTCGATGACCGGTTCTACCGGGAGGTCAACGGGGGCACCCTGAAACCGGTGCTGGATGCATTGGTGACCTTTCGCGAACAGGGGGTGTGGCTGGAGGTGACCAATCTGGTTATTCCCACCCTGAACGACGATCTGAGTATGATCAGACGGATGGCGAAATGGATACGGGACGAGCTGGGGGAGGATACCCCCCTCCATTTCAGCCGTTTTCACCCCCAGTATCGGATGCGCAACCTGCCGCCTACGCCGGGCGAAACCCTGGATCGGGCACGCAAAGAGGCGATGGATGCGGGTCTCCGGTTTGTCTATGTGGGTAACGTGCTGGGTCATGAGGGTAACTCCACTTATTGCCCGCAGGATGGCACCCTGTTGATTGGCCGGGTGGGGTTCCGCATCACTGAAAACAATCTGACCCCGGATGGACGCTGCCCCAGCTGTGATCGGCCAATACCAGGAGTCTGGCAATGATGAAAAGAGACCGGTACAAGAGGATGAATCCCGGCAGGCGCCGTTTTCTCACCGTTTTGATGGGGATGCTGACGTTTCTGCCCGGGCTGGGTGTGGCGGCACGACCGCACGAACCACGGCGACTCTCTCTGCACGAGGCGGACTTCTACCACCCCCATGATCTGAAGGGATGATGTGATGAAACGTATTTCAGGCGCGGTCACGCTCTGTTTTCTGCTGCTGACCATGAGCGCGACCCAGGGGGCGGACTCGGTACGTGCCAGCGCCCTGGCAGGGAAGGGCTGGTATCCGGCCGACCCCGCGGAGCTGCGGCAGATGGTGGATGGTTTTCTGGATGCTGCCGTTGCTGCGCAGCGGGAATCGAAACCACCATTGCGGGCCCTGATCCTGCCCCACGCGGGTTATCGCTACAGTGGTGCAACGGCGGCCAAAGGGTTGGCCCTGGTACGCAACCGGCAATTCCAGCGGGTGCTGCTGCTGGCTCCGACCCATTACCTGGGATTCGATGGGCTCTCTATTGCAGATGTAGATGCCTACGAGACCCCGCTGGGGCCGGTTCCCCTGGACAGGACAGCGGTCCAGCGGTTGCGGCGGTCACCACTGGTCGGGTCATACCCGGAGGCGCATCGGAAGGAGCACAGCATCGAGATCGAACTTCCCCTGCTGCAGCGGGCATTGGCCCCGGGCTGGCAGCTGCTTCCCATCCTGGTCGGTAGTCTGTCCGCGGAACAGTATCGCCAGGCCGCGGATCTGCTGCGCCCGCTGGCGGATGAGAACACCCTGGTGATTGTCTCCAGCGACTTTACCCATTACGGAAAACGCTTTCGATACACACCGTTTCCGATGGGTGACCAGGTGGCGGAACAGATCCAGGCACTGGACGAAGGGGCGCTGAAAGCGATCCTGTCGGGGGATTTCGAGGGTTTTCTGAGCTATCAGCAGGCGACCGGCATTACCATCTGTGGTTATCGTCCCATCGCACTGCTGCTCAGAATGCTGCCACCTTCAGCGCGGCTGACGCAGCTCGCCTATACCACCAGCGGGGCGCTCACGGGCGACTATTACAACTCAGTCAGTTATGCCGTGGTGGCGGTGAGCGCACCGGAGCCACTCTCCGAGGATGATCGGGCAGGCCCTTCGGCGCTTCTGAGCCACCAGGATCTCGCCCTGCTGCATCGGTTTGCCCTGGCCGGGATCGAGGAGGCAGTGCTGGGGCCCGATGATGCCCGCTCAGAGAGGCTGGAGCGGATAAAGGAGGATCTGCCCATGGAGCTTAAGCAACCTGCGGGGGCCTTTGTTACGCTCAAGGAGAATGGTCGACTGCGAGGGTGCATCGGTTACATCAGCCCGCGCCAGCCGCTGTATCAGGCGGTGCTGGAAAGCGGCTACAACGCGGCATGCCGGGACCACCGCTTCCAGCCCCTCGAGGCCGCTGAGCTGAAGGGACTGGAAGTGGAGGTGAGTGTGCTGACGCCCCCTCGGCCCATCCCCTCCTACGAATCATTCCGGGTGGGGGAGCAGGGGATCATCCTGAGCAAGGATGGCCTGCGAGCGGTGTTTCTTCCCGAAGTGGCCCGGGAGCAGGGCTGGGATCGGGTCGAAACCTTGAGTCACCTGGCGAGAAAGGCGGGTCTCGAGCCGGATGCATGGCGAAAGGGGGCCAGTTTCGAGGTCTTCGAGAGCCAGAAATATAGCGCCCCTTACTCGCTCAAGTTTCGGAGTTCATTGCCCCCTCTCCCTCAGGGAGAGGGTTGGGGTGAGGGGATCTGAAGTAACTTCTCAAAGAAGTGCGGGCAATAATCTAAAATGTAGGGTGTATCAAGCGGAGCGGATACACCAGGCTACGGAGCGTTGGTGGATCCGTCTCTGCGCTCCTTGATCCAC
>JAUUYI010000261.1 GCA_030590525.1 Sedimenticola sp.
ACGTGGTACTCGTCATGCTCTCCGCCTTCCTCGCCACTGGCATCTCGTGGTCGCACATCCGCCGCCGCATGACCGGACAGGCAGACGTGGATGACGTAGAGGGCGGGCTGGACTGAAGTCAGGAGTCAGGAGTAATGTAACTTCTCAATAACCCTGGCAAACGGGTAGGGTCGATCAAGGAGCGTAGCGACGGATCCACCAACACGCCGTAGCCTGGTGGATCCGCTCCGCTTGATCCGCCCTGCCTTTTAGATTCTTGCCTGGGCATATTGAGAAGTTACATCCTAATCAGACCGGATCGTCTCTCCGCTCCAGGGTCAGGAAGGTATAGGGGAAAGGATTTCTGCTATCAGCCAGGTGTGCTTCCCGCGCCGTCTCCAGCCACTCAGTCGAATCGTATTCAGGAAATTCAGTGTCCCCTTCCGGCCTGGTATGAACCAGAGTCAGGCAGATACGAGCCGCCAGTGGCAGCGTTTGCCGGTAAAGGTCTGCACCCCCCACGATCATCACCTCAGGAACAGTGCCCGCCGCGGTCAGTGCCTGCTCCAGAGAGTGGACCAGGAGACAGCCATCCGCCCGGTAGCCCGGATCCCGGGTAATCACGATATGAGGACGATCGGGCAGCAGGCCAGGCAGAGATTCCCAGGTGCGCCTCCCCATAACGATGGGTTTGCCAATGGTCAGCGCCTTGAAGTGCTGCAGGTCTGCGGGCAGATTCCAGGGCAGACGGTTGCCCCGGCCGATGATCCGATTGTCGGCCATGGCGGCGATGATGGAGATCCTTTGCTTGCTGTCTGGCTTCATGGCCCGTGAGAATTGCTGCGCTTTTTTAGTCCGCCTCTCAGCGTCTGTACCGCATCAGACGGCAACTGGCGCCTTGATATGGGGGTGAGACTGGTACCCCTGCAGTTCGAAATCTTCATAGCGGAAATCGAACAGGGATCGAACATCCGGATTCAGCACCATCTCCGGCAACGGATAGGGCTTTCGTGCCAGTTGCAGCTCCACCTGCTGCATGTGATTGGAATAAAGGTGGGCATCACCGAAGCTGTGTACGAAATCCCCCGGCCGCAAGCCGCTCACCTGCGCTATCATCAGGGTCAGCAGGGCATAGGAGGCGATATTGAATGGCACCCCCAGAAATATGTCCGCACTGCGTTGATAGAGCTGACAGGAGAGGTGTCCGTCCGCCACGTAGAACTGAAACAGACAGTGGCAGGGAGGCAACGCCATGCGCTCCACATCCGCCGGATTCCAGGCACTCACCAGCAGTCTCCTCGAGTCCTGATTGTTGCGGATCTGTTCCAGCAACTGACCAATCTGATCGATGCTGCCGCCCCCCCCCGGTGCAGGCCAGGAGCGCCATTGATGGCCATACACGGGTCCCAGATCACCGTTTTCGTCCGCCCACTCATCCCAGATGGTGACGCCGTGCTCCCGCAGGTAACGGATATTCGTGTCGCCCCTCAGGAACCAGAGCAACTCGTAAATAATGGAGCGCAGATGCACCTTCTTGGTCGTCACCAGGGGAAACCCCTGAGACAGATCAAACCGCATCTGGTACCCGAACAGGCTATGGGTACCGGTGCCGGTACGATCCTCCTTGCGAATACCCTGATCCCGTACTCGCCGCATCAGTTCCAGATACTGCTCCATCGATCAGACTCCCTCTCGCTTATGATAGGCCAGCAGCATAAACAACAGGCCGAAACCCAGCATGGGCAATGTGAGCAGCTGCCCCATGGTCACCCAGCCAAAGGCGAGATAACCAATCTGCACATCGGGCATGCGCACAAACTCCACTGCAAACCGAAACAGACCGTAGCAGAGGAGAAACAGGCCGGAAATGGCCATGGTTGGCCGGGGCCTGCTAGAATAGACCCAGAGAATGATGAACAACACCCCCCCTTCCAGCGCGGCCTCATACAATTGACTCGGGTGCAACGGCGGGGTGAATGCAGCGCCTGGTGACAGTTGAAGTTTGTCCCGGCACAGGGAGAGGAAGCGCTCACAGGAAACCTGCAGCGCCCAGGGAACACTGCCAGGCCCGCCCCAGAGCTCACCATTGATGAAATTGCCGATGCGCCCCGTACCCAGGCCAATCGGAATCAAGGGGGCGATAAAGTCGGTCAGCTCGAAGAAGGGACGGCCGACACGGCGACCGAACAGCCACATGGCGATCAACACTCCGAGCAACCCCCCATGGAAAGACATGCCCCCCTCCCAGATCCGGAACAGGGAGAGGGGGTCATGCACCAGTTCTGGAAAGGCGTAGAAAAGGGTGTACCCAAGGCGCCCCCCCAGCACCACGCCAACGACGATATAGAACAGCAGGTCGTCCACCTGCTGCGGTGTCCACCCCGATCCCTGGCGCCCGGCACGATAACGGGCCAACCACCAGCCCCCGACGAACCCGACCAGGTACATGACCCCGTACCAGTGGATAGCGAGCGGACCAATAGAGATGGCAATCGGGTCTATATCTGGATAGGTCAGCATACAATTCCTTGGTTAACACATAAACCCGTACGGGCCTGGCACAGACCGGCAGCTATACTGAATAATATCAGGACGAGAGAGTTTTCACAGGAGCAAACCATGACCAGAATACCCCGAATCGCAGCCACCCTGCTGTTGGCGGTCGCCTTCAACCTGGCAGCGGGAGAGGTGGAGATCGTCACAGCCCATGCCCAGCCGGAAGGCACCGGTATCTACCGCTTCGATGTCACCCTGCGCCATGCGGACACCGGGTGGAATCACTACGCGGATGGCTGGGACGTATTGTTACCCGACGGCAAGCCGCTGGGCAATCGAGTCCTGTACCATCCCCATGTGGATGAGCAACCCTTTACTCGTTCACTCTCCGGGGTAGAGGTCCCGGCCGGCACCGACTACGTTCTGATCAGGGCCCATGACCTGGTGCATGGTTACGGCTCAAAACAGTTCACACTGCAACTCCCCTGACAGAGCGGAGAAAATGGACTAAAATTCCTCTGCTGTTGTGTCCCTGACCGGACATCCAGGGGTCTGCCGCCAGAGAGTGTCAGGTCCGACAGGCTTCTAATGATCGACCATGGGTCACCCTATGGACAAGCAGTATCTCACCTAAAAAATCGTGAGGTACCCCAGTCCTGCCAGGTTTCAAAAATTCAAGAAACCTGAACGACTGCCGTTAGAAACAACACGAAACGTTAGTTACACCACGAAAAAAACAGGTTGGTTTGTATGACGATGATAAATCCCCAAAACCTCGGGACCCTCGGCCAGCGCATGCGTCACAAGCGGCTGGAGAAAAGCTGGACGCAAGAGCAATTGGCGGCGCAGGCCGGCACCAATCAGGCGGTGATCCAGAAGATCGAGAACGGCAAGAGCCTTCGCCCCAGGAAGATCGACCGGATCGCCATGGTACTGGGTGTCAATCCAGCCTGGTTGATGTTCGGAGACGAAGTGGCCTCCACGCTACCCATGGATGCCCGGACCATCGCCGAAGTATGGAATAAGCTGCCCGAGCCGCACAAATCCAGAATCCGGCAAGAGATTCTCAATCTCGCCATTTAACCTCCAATTCTTCAGATTCAGCACGGCAGGATGCAAATCGGGACTCAGCCCGATACTGCGAACGAGCCGCTGTGCCCTCCGGATCAGAAGGAGGGCAACGATCTGAGATAGAAGGTCTTGAGATATGCCGTCTCAGGAATAGCCGGGTGGATTGGGTGGTCCGCCGACTGCCCCCCCTGCTCCAACAGCTGCAGGCTGCGGTCGAGGTGACGTCCAGCCCTTTGCACCGTCTGCAACAAGGCCTCCCCGGACATAGGGTGAGAACAGGACGAACTGATCAAGAGGCCATCCTTCGACAGCAGCTGCAGCCCCAGCTCATTCAGGCGCCGATAAGCCAGGCT
>JAUUYI010000006.1 GCA_030590525.1 Sedimenticola sp.
GCTCCCCAAAACCCTCGATGGGTTTGTCCAGCAGGGGCATCACCGCCTCCGGGGTGCTGTCGCGACCGGCTATCCCGGTGCCCCCGGTGCTGATGATGACATCCACACCGGGATCGGCGATCCAGCGTGAGAAAACGGCCCGCATCTGATAGATATCATCCTTCACGATCAGTTTCTCCCGCACATTGTGCCCACTCTCCTCCGCCCCGTCCCTGATCACTTTGCCCGACTTGTCGGTCTCTTCGGTACGGGTATCGGAGACGGTGAGTACTGCGATATTGAGTGGCACGAAGCCGGACTCGTCATAGTGTCCTGTCATTAGGGTTCTCTCAGGTTGTTTATTTCAGCCGTTCACGGGATCAGGCGATATCCAGCCATGATTCGAATCCGGAATATTACACCAAAAGGGCCGCAACTACCGCTGCAGCAAGGCGCGTGCCTTCTCTGCCGTCGCCGGATGACCGAGCAGAAATCCCTGCGCCCTGGAACACTGCAGGCGGCGCAGATAGGCGACCTGCCCCTCGTTCTCCACCCCCTTTACCACGACTTCCAGCCCCAGTTCCCTGGCCATGGCGAATATCGCCGTCACAATGGAGTTTCGGTCATCTGGTGATTGTATCTCACTGATGAAAGAGCGGTCGATCTTCAGGGTATGCAGCGGCAGCGCCTGCAGGTAACCGAGTGAAGAGTAGCCGATACCGAAATCATCAACGGCGATACGCACGCCCTGGATTGCCAGTTGTTGCAGCCGGGAGGCCGCCTGGTCCATATCCTGCATCAGCACGTTCTCTGTAATCTCCAACTCCAAGCGGTTACCAGGAATGCCGTTTCGCTTCAATGCCCCAAGGATGCTGCTCTCGAAATCCGCCTGCACCAGCTGCGCGGCAGAGAGATTGATCGCCAGCACGATATCCGTGAAACCGGCCCGCTGCCATTGCCCCAGTTCGCGACAGGCCTCCTCCAGCACCCAGCTTCCGATTTCGGTAATAAGCCCGCTCTCTTCTGCCACCGGTATGAATTCGTCAGGCAGAATCACCCCCCGCTCCGGGTGGCGCCAGCGGATCAGGGCTTCCATGCCACAAATACGCTGACTGCAGAGATCCATCTGCGGCTGATAAAAGAGTTCGAACTGGTGTTCCTTCAACGCGGTGCGAATCCCGCTCTCGATGGTCACCTGCTTTCTGAAGATCCCTTTCATGTTGTCCGAGAAGAACTCGAAGCCGTTCTTACCTCGCCCTTTGATATGGTACATCGCCATGTCCGCACTCTTTACCAGCTCTTCGATGGATTCACCATCTTCCGGGTACAGGGCGATACCGATGCTGAAACTGCTAAACACCTCGTAACCATCGATGATCACCGGCACCTTCAGCTGATCCAGGATCTTGCGGGCGATCATCGCTGCATCGTCACGCCCCGCGATATCAGGCAAAAGCAGATTGAACTCATCCCCACCAACCCGGGCCAGGGTATCGCTGCCCCGCAGACAGCTGCGCAGGCGTGAAGCCACTGCCTGCAGCAACCTGTCCCCAGCCAGATGTCCGAGTGAATCATTGATCACTTTGAACCGATCCATGTCCAGGTACATGACGGCAAGCAGGCTCTGGTTGCGCCTGGCCCGTGATAGCGCCAGTTCGAGCCGGTCCCGGAACAGGGCCCGGTTCGGGAGTTTGGTCAGCAGGTCGTGAAACAGCTGAAAATTGATCAGCTCTTCGGCCCGCTTGCGCTCACTGATGTCCCGCACGACACCGTAGGTACCAAGGTAAACCCCCTTCTTGTTGTTGTCGGAATAGATTCCGCTCGCACTCAGCTCGACGAAGATGGAGTGTAGACCAGGAGAGTGATCGGGCTGCCCGCGATCATGGCACAGCAGCCTGAATTCCACATTACTGCTGGCCCGACGGCCAGTACGTCGCTCCGCGAAGGCGAATCTCGCCTTATCCCGGTCCTCTGGATGGACCAGTTCCGAGCAGTGTCGGCCCAACAGATCCTCCCCGGAATAGTCCAGCAGGCTCAGGACACGCTCATTGAGGAAACTGAAGTGTCCCTTTTCATCCAGCATGTAGATAATGTCGGGAGAGTTGTCGACGATAAAGCGATAGCGCTGTTCTGATGCTTCCAGGCGACGCTGCATCGCCTGCACCTCTTGTTCCAGACCCCGCTTGTGCAGGACACTCTTGAGCACCCGGTACAGCTCATCCGGTGCGCAGGGTTTGCGCAGGAAATCAAGGGCGCCCCGGCGTAGCGCCTCGGTGGCGCTCTCGAATGTGCTCTCGCCGCTGAGCACGATCACAGCAGTCTCGGGGAAATGCTCAGCAACCCGGGTCAATACCTGCTGCCCATCCATCTCAGGCATGTTCAGGTCCAGCAGCATGAGGTCAATGCTCTGCCCTGAAAGTATCTCCAGGGCCTGCCCACCGCTGTCAGCAGAGATGCATCGAAACCCGTACGCAAGCAGCAGGTCACGCACACTGTTGCGCAGGCGGGCATCGTCATCCACTATCAGCACGGTTGCCGATTCCGGTTCTGCCCTACCTCGTACCCCTCTAACGCCGCATTCGACGTCAGGATGGTCACTGCCCGCCTGCCATGAAAAAGAGCGCTTCATATCCTCCCCTGATTGCTCCTCTCTCAAACGATCTTTCTCGGCAACAGGATCACAAACTCTGCCCCACCGCCACTTTTATTACTGCAGCTTATCGCACCGCCCAGTTCCGAGACCAGACTCTTCACAATAGTCAGACCCAGACCTGAGTGCTGCCGCCCCTTACTGCTCTGCAGGGGGCTGAACAGGCGGCTCACTTCCTGCGCCGGGATGCCCGGGCCATCATCTGCCACCACCAGGTCAATGTAGCTACCCCCATCCAGGTTCACCTCTCCCCGGGTGGAGATTGAGAGCTCACCTCCATCTGGCAGGGCCTCTACAGCATTCTTGATCAGATTGGTGAGTATCTGCTTGAGGCTGTTCCGGTTACTCAGTACCGGCGGCATGGCTGGATCCAGGCTTAACCGGGTCGTTATCCGGCGCTCAGCGAAATGCGAGACACTGAACAGAGCCAGCAGATCCTGTATCAGCTCATTGATCTCCACCGCCCCCTGGGGCAGATCGATCAGCGTGGGGGCATCACCCAGGTGAGCCACCATCTCTGCCACCCGTTCAATCTCTTCATCGAGGATGGAGAACTGCTCCCTGGGCAATGTCTCCTTCCCCAGTCGCAGTGAGAGCACCTGTAGATAATTCCTGATGATGGCAAGAGAGTTGTTTACCTCGTGCATCGTTTTCCGGGCCCGGACCTGCTGGCGCTGCTGCTGCTGCTTCAGCAGATCCTCCTGCTCCCGAAGTCGTGACTGTTGCCGGCCGATGGTGCCGGTTGCCCCTGCAGCAAACAGGTGCAGCATCGCCGATTGCTTCAGCAACAGACCGGCACTCTGGCTCGTGACCCCAAGAACCAGCACTCCAACCCCTCGCTGCTGCTGACTGAGCGGAATGCAGAGCAGCCCCTCAGAGCCCAGAAGTTCAGTCAACTGCCCATCCACCACCCCGGTCACTGCAGGGAGGCAGGGATCAAACGACGAGAGTATCTTCTCTTCAATCAAAGCCTCGGTTACCAGACTCCGCCCCGGCTGGATCTGGAGCTGGAACTGACCGATGAGATCGCTCCCCGCTTCATCGACTGCCGCCACCTTCAGTGTTCCATTTTTCGACACGGTCAGAAAACAGGCTGGACAGGAGAGTCCGAAGAGCAATTTGAAGCCTTGAAACAGGGCTGTCAGGGTCTCATCCAAGCAGCCGCTTCCATTGAGTTGCTGCTGTATGACAGTCAGCAGCGCAAGCTCTTTCACCCGCCTGGCGAGTTGCAGCCGGCTCTCTTCATCATCCACGTGGAGCCCTGATTCCGAACCGGCCACTTCATTCTGTTGCGTCAGAGCAACTGCAGTCACCCCGGCCACACGCGCGGCCACCCCCTCCTGCAACGTCTCTATCTGCACCGCTGAAAGCCCGAGCAGCAGTTCCACCTCCCGATACAGCTGCTCCTTTGCCTGACATCCTGCACTCAGCTTGCGGGCGAGATTTATCAATTTCACCAGGGGCGGGGTATCCAGCACCCGCTCGATCGGCTCGTCCTGGTAACGGATTGCGTCACTGAGGAAGCTGTCAGGATCCCATCCACGCGCCAGTCTGGCACTCATATCTACGCAATCCGTGCCAAACAGTTCCCGTTCCCCGATCTTCAGTTCCTCGTCAGAACTGCTGTCATTCAGCAACTGGAGATAATCCCCCGGCCTTTTCTGCAGAAACAAAAGCTGCCCGATCCGGTGCAGCAGGCCGGCCTGGTAGGCTTCATCCACCGCCCCATAACCCGTCAGCTCCGCCAGCGCCCTGGCACTCCAGGCACAGCTCAGCGAGCGTTGCCAGAAGTGCCCCTTCCAGCGCCCGATGCCGGTATCGAAAGGGGAAAAAAACTGCTGAACCGCTGCGGTAATGACGATAGTCCGGATAGAACCCAGGCCAAGATCCATCAACAGACGGCTGAACTCCCGCGCCTTCGGCATCCGGGTCAGACGGGATGTACCGGCGACAGCCATTACCCTGGCACTCAACCCCGCATCCTTCTGTATAATGCTGGCCAGCGCCTCGAAACTGGCATTGGAGTCGAGGCACGACTCGATCAGCTCGAGCAGGACATGGGGCAGTGATGGCAACCGTGTTTCGTCGACGGCTATGGTGCTTCGTATGCATGGTTTGGGCATATAGGCTGTTACTTTATCAGGTTCTTACACAGCTTTTAAAACGAAATCACCACCACCCCGCCGCCTATACCTATGACGATACGAGCCATCCCGACATCCACCCCCCCCGCTGACCCACGACACCTGCCTGAAGTCTCGGTGATACCCGCCCCGTCAGCAACCGCACGGGTGCTGGCCTGCATATCCGGCAAAGAATCGCTACCGGTCACGGCGCTGGCTGCCGCACTCACCCGGCAGAAAAAAAAGGTCTGCCTGCTCGAAGCGCGAAAGCGGCGTGATGCAACTGCAGCTGATCCCTGCTTTCTGCTGACCGGGCAGAGTCTCGATGGCTTTCTGAAGAGAGACACCGCAGGCATATGGCGTGCCCCCCCGGTGCGCGACATAGGGGCGTTCAAACAACTCACCCCGCGACAAAAGCAGCGGCTGCTGTCGGCATTCCGCTATCTGGAAAGGCGTTTCGATTATCTGCTGATCGATACCGGTGATGATATCAGCGACTGGCTGACTGAACTGCGGCTGGCGGCGCCCCGAACCCTCCTCACCATCACACCGGAGAGCGGTTCCATGGAGTGGGCTATCCGCCTGCTCGAAGAGATCAGGCCTTTGGGTTTCACCCACACCGTTTATCTCATCATCGATCAGGTTTCCAGCCTGCTGGCCGGGCACGACAGCTATATCCTTTTCCAGCAGCGGCTGACAGCACTGGATATCGATCTGCGCTGCAGCGGTTTTTTACTGAAACCAGGGAACCAAACCACTGCAGCCCCCCCCGGATCAGTGACTGAAAGCTACCTGGATATCGCTGCCGCCAGGCTGGGCGATCTGATAGATCAGGAGGAGGGGGGGAATGCGGGTATCGGTCGTTTCTTCGAACAGCAACTGCCCGATCAACGGCGGCCAGAAAAACCCAAACAGGCACGCGATCTGGAAACAGCCGGACTGCTGGCTGCCAGCTATCATGCAGCACTGTCAGGGACCCGACTTTAGTACCTTACCACTGAAATCTTGTATGCGTTTACGAGCAAAAAAGCAGCTGAGATAAGTTCAAAACAGCAGCAGCAACCAGACCGTAAAGACCAGCGCGATGCTGACAAAAACCGCCGCTGAACCCATGTCCTTGGCACGGCCGGAAAGCTCATGCTGCTCACCCCCGAAGCGATCGACCACCGCCTCGATGGCTGAGTTAAGCAGCTCAACAAGCAGGACGATGAACAGGCATCCAACCAGCAGCGCCCGTTCAACGCCATTCTGACCCAACCAGAGCCCCAGCGGGGCCAGCAGCAGCAGGCCGAACAGTTCCTGGCGAAACGCCGCCTCGTGCCGGAAACAGGCTTTGAAACCCTTCAGCGTATAGCCATAGGCATTGATTACCCGTCGTAAACCGCGGGCCCCCGGATCAGCCATCCTTTGCCGGGCTCCAGGCCAGGTCCAACTCGCGTGCAGCACGCACGTCGTCCAACCGCTTCACCGGCAGAGTATGGGGCGCCCCTTTCAGCAGCTCCGGCTCCCTGTTCGCCTCCTCCAGGATCTTTCCCATCACCTCGAGGAAGGCATCCAGGGTCTCTTTATCTTCGGTCTCGGTGGGCTCGATCAAGAGGCACTCCGCTATCAGCAGGGGAAAATAGGTGGTGGGGGCATGAAAACCGTAATCCAGCAGCCGCTTTGCGAAGTCCATGGTATTCACCCCCAGCTGTTTGGCCTGACGCCGTAAGGTGATGATGAACTCGTGTGTTGCCCGCCGCTCCGGGTAGGCCGCCTCGTAACCCAGAGATTGCAGCCGTTTGAGTAGGTAATTGGCGTTGAGGGTAGAGAAATCCGCCACCCTTGGCATCCCTTCCCGTCCCAGCATCCGGGCATAGACGTATGCCCGCAACAACACCCCCGCGTTGCCTGCAAAGGCAGAGAGGCGGCCAATGCTCTCCGGGCAGTCCGATTCGGTCAGCCAGCAGTAATCATCCCCGTCCCGGCCCACCATCGGCACCGGCAGGTAAGGCTGCAGCCGCTGGCTGACACCCACCGGGCCGGCACCGGGTCCACCGCCCCCATGCGGCGTGGAGAATGTCTTATGCAGGTTCATGTGGATCACATCGAATCCCATATCACCCGGCCGCACCTTACCCAGGATGGCGTTGAGGTTGGCGCCGTCATAGTAGAGCAGACCACCTGCCTCATGCATCAGACTGGCGATCTCGCTGATGCGCCGGTCGAATACCCCCAGCGTGGAGGGGTTGGTGAGCATGATACCGGCAGTCTGGGGGCCGAGCACTTCCCGCAATGCCGCCACATCCACGTCACCGTTCGCACCGGTGGGGATCTCCCGTACCTCATAGCCACACATCACGGCCGAGGCCGGGTTGGTCCCATGGGCCGCATCCGGCACCAGAATCTCACGGCGCGCTGCGTCTCCCCGAGACTCATGATAGGCTCTGATCATGGCCACTCCGGCAAACTCGCCCTGGGCCCCGGCGGCGGGACTGAGAGAAACCGCCTGCATACCCGTCACCTCCTTGAGTATCTCCTGCAGCTCATACATACAGGCCATGAAGCCCTGACTGTGGCTCTCCGGCGCTTCTGGATGGCGCGCCAGGAAGCCGGGCAGCATTGCCAGCTGATTACCCCCCCGGGGGTTGTACTTCATGGTGCAGGAGCCAAGGGGGTAAAAGTGAGTATCGATGGAGAAATTCTTCTGTGACAGGCGGGTGTAGTGACGTACCACCTGCATCTCCGACAGTTCCGGCAGGGCAGCCCGTTTGCGCCGCTTGAAACGCTCCGGGATAGCGCCGGTCTCTCCTTTCAGCAACGGGGCCTGAGCGGGGGCTCGACGCCCCGGGCGGGAGTGTTGGTAAATCAGGCTCATCTAGTGCTCCAGCAAGGTTATATTGATGGACTCAGAGCCCATCAATATAACCTTGTTGGAGTACGAGTGTCACCAATCTTTGGGTTGCAACTGGCAGGGGGCACCCCCCTGCAGGGAAAGAACACGTTCCAACTTCGTGACCAGCGACTCCATCTCATTCCGGGTGCGTCGCTCGGTGGCACAGGTAAGAATGCAGCCGTCCCCCAGTTCGGGGTAGTCCCGGGAAAGATCCAGTCCTGCCAGCAGGTTATGTGCAGCAAGGGCGCGCAATACCCCCTTCGCCACCACCGGCAGCTGTATCACGCGCTCGTGAAACACCGGGCGGTCGAAGCGTGGTTCCACCCCGGGCAGCCGGCTCAGAGACTCTACCAGCCAGGCGGTGTTGTCATAACAGGCAGCGGCTACCCGCTCCAGTCCATCCGGGCCCAGCAGGGCCATATGGATGGTTGCGGCCGTCACCATCAAGCCCTGATTGGTGCAGATATTGGAGGTCGCCTTGGAGCGGCGGATGTGCTGCTCCCGGGCCTGCAGGGTAAGGGTATAACCCGGCTTTCCATCCAGATCCAGGGTAGCCCCGATAATCCGCCCGGGCATCTGACGGACCAGCGCCTTCCGGCAGCAGAGAAAGCCAAAATAGGGTCCACCGGAAGAGAGGGGGGCACCCAGGGGCTGACCCTCGCCACAACAGATGTCCGCCCCTTGCTCACCCCACTCTCCCGGCGGGGCGAGCAGCGCCACGGCAACCGGGTTGATCAGGGCGATGCTCAGCGCCTTGTTGGCATGGGCCCAGTCGGTGAGCAGATCGACCTCTTCCAGCACACCGAAAAAGTTGGCCTGGGGCACCACCACGGCAGCAAAATCCTCACCGGCATGGACCGCCAGTGCCTCCGGTGACGCATGCCCGCCCTCGGGATCGAACGGCAACTCCACCAGCTCGATCCCTTGATTGCGAACGATACTGCGAACCACCCGGCGATAGTGGGGATGTACCGTCCGTGGCATCAGCACCCGCCGGGATTTGGACTTACGATTGGCGCGTACTGCCATCAATACCGCTTCGGCCAGTGCCGATGCCCCGTCATAGAGTGAGGCGTTGGAGACGTCCATAGCGGTGAGCGCGGTCATCATGGACTGATACTCATACAGCAGTTGCAGGGTGCCCTGGCTTGCCTCCGCCTGATAGGGGGTGTAGGCGGTATAGAATTCTCCCCGGGTGGCAAGCTGCCAGACCGCCGCCGGGATATGGTGATCATAGGCACCAGCCCCGATGAAGCAGACTGCCACCCCGTCCTGCCTGGCCCTGGCATCCATCAGCCGCCCAACATCCATCTCAGACATACCCTCTGGAATGGCATTCAGTTCGCCACAGCGCAGGCCATCAGGTATCTCGTCGAAGAGCCGTTCAATACTGTCGACGCCAATGGTCTCCAGCATCTCCCCGATCTCCTGCTCTGTGTGAGGTATGAAAGGCATGACCGTCAGTGCGCCTCGGCGGCAATCAGTTCAGCATAGGCATCCGCGGTCATCAAACCGTCCAACTGACCCGCATCTGCGAGTTTTATCCGCAACAGCCAACCATCACCGAAGGGGTCCTGATTGGCCGTCTCCGGGGAGTCCGCCAGTACCTCGTTAATTCCAACCACCTCACCTGTCACCGGGGCATAGATGTCGGAGGCCGCTTTCACCGACTCCACGACGCCGCACTCCCTCCCCTGCTCCACGCTGTCGCCCACTTCAGGCAGTTCCACGAACACCAGGTCGCCCAACTGCTCCTGCGCATGGTCACTGATGCCAATCGTGACGGTACCGTCACCTTCTTCACGTACCCACTCGTGCTCTTTGGTGTATTTCAGATCATTTGGAAGATCGCCCATATCGAAGCCTCTATATCGATTAGTCAGTTTACGGTTTGCAGTTCATGCAGCCACAGAAAAACTCCAGGCACCAAAACCAAACACAGCACCCGGAAGGATCTAAGATTATCCAGTTCCTCAGTCCTGCTTTTATCCCCGGTCCTTGGCCCTTGGTCCTATATTAAAGATTTGCCATTACGAACGAACGGTGGCTTGACCACACGCACCGGGATTCGCCGACCACGGATATCCACCTCGCAGCCCTCATCGATCTCCGCTGCCACCCGGGCCAGGGCGATAGAGCGCTCCAACGTGGGGGCAAACCCACCCGAGGTGATCTCTCCGACCACCTGCTCTCCAAGGAACAGCTTCTGATGGTTACGCAAAACCCCCCGTCCCTCCAGCACCAGCCCCACGAAGCGTCTGAGCCCCGTCTCTTCTCGTTTAGACTCCAGGGCCGCCCTGCCGATAAAGGCCCGTTCCGCCGGCTCCCAGGCGATGGTCCAACCCAGGCCTGCCTCCAGCGGCGACACCCCCTCATCCATATCGGAACCGTAGAGGTTCATGCCCGCCTCAAGGCGCAGGGTATCCCGGGCCCCCAGGCCACAAGGGGCAACACCGGCATCTGCCAGCCGCTGCCAGAAACCCGTCGCCTCACCGGCGGGCAGTATCACCTCGAAACCATCCTCGCCGGTATAGCCGGTGCGACCGACGAACCAGTCATGGTCATGGGCGGCAAAAAAAGGCTTCAGCTCCGACGCCGCTATCCGCAGCCCGGCGGGCAGCAGAGGCAGCGCCCGGTGCCGGGCCTGAGGACCCTGAACTGCCACCATAGCCAGATCCCGGCGGGGATTGACCGTCACCTCGAAATCAGCCGCCTGTTGCTGCAACCAGGCCAGGTCCTTCTCCGTGGTGGCGGCATTCACCACCATACGGTACCACTCATCGTTCAGGAAATAGGTGATCAGATCATCGATCACCCCGCCTTCCGGGTTCAGCATACAGCTGTAGAGTGCCTTTCCGGGTTGACTCAGGCGCGCCACGTCATTGGCCAGCAGATGGCGCAGAAATGCCCCCGCCCGGGGACCCTCGATGTCCACCACGGTCATATGGGAGACATCGAACATGCCCGCCTCACGCCGTACCGCATGATGCTCTTCCAGCTGGGACCCATAGTGCAGCGGCATATCCCAGCCACCGAACGGGACCATACGCCCTCCCATCTGCCGGTGGAGGTCGAAAAGAACGGTTTGTTTACCCATGAATCTCAATCTCCCTTTAAAACAGATACTAGGTACGAGGTGCTAGGAAAAAAATAAAACCCTTCCAAACCCACCCCTGGCACCTGGTTCTACTTTGTCAGGTTGCACAAAGGTCACAAATTGCAAAATTCGTAGGTTGGGCTGAGCCTGCGAAACCCAACAATATACTAGGCACGAGTTACGAGGCACTAGACACTAGGAAAAACAAAACCCTTCCAAATCCAACCCTGGCACCTGGTTCTACTTTGTCAGATTGCACAAAGGTCACAAATTGCAAAATTCGTAGGTTGGGCTGAGCCTGCGAAGCCCAACAACTTACCAAATTTAGCGCCACTCCTGCGTTTAGAATAGTTCTAGCTCTACTTTTTCGTAACTATTCAGTTCTTTCCATGGTCGTCGCTGATGCCTGCGACTTAGTGCCAAAATTCAAAGCATGCTGAATAGTTACGTTGTTTCTTTTCCTAGGACCTAGTACCTCGGCCCTAGGTCCTGTTTTTCTCCTAGTGCCTCGTACCTAGTACCTCGTACCTGCCCCTAAACCCATGGCGCGGCGTATCGCCAGGCGTTTCAGCGGTCCGGCGGCATCCGCCAGGTCCAGCCCCAGATTGCGGATCAGGGCCAGCGGCCGGTTGTGGTTGCTGAACAGGCGCTTGAATAGATCCATGGCACCCAGCATCGCCATGTTAGCACCCTTACGGGCCCGCTCGTAGCGGCGCAGGGTCGCCATCGAACCCAGCGGGCGCCCCGCTTTCCGGGCGGCCACCAGCACCTCCATCAGCTCCGCTGCATCGAGAAAACCGAGGTTCACCCCCTGCCCCGCCAGCGGATGTATGCCGTGGGCCGCATCACCCACCAGGGCCAGCCCCGGCAGCACGTAGTGATCCGCATGCCGCAATCTCAGGGGAAAGACAGCGCGTGGCCCCACCCGGGTAATCCCGCCCAGCACCCGCTGGCTTGCCTGCGTCAACGCCTGGCAGAATGACGCGTCGTCCAGGGCCATCAACCGCTCTGCCTCTGCTGGCGAGGTGGACCAGACAATGGAACAGCGGCCGTCATCGATGGGCAGAAGCGCGAGCGGGCCGGTGGCCATGAAACGCTGCCGGGCCACCTCCCCGTGATGCTGTTCCGGCCAGACGGTGGCGACGATGGCATGCTGATCGTAGGCCCAGCCACTGGAGGAGATGGCCGCCATTTCCCGGATTGGGGAGTTGGCCCCCTCTGCGACCACCAGCAGCCCGGTATCGAACTGCCGGCCACTGCTCAATACCAGCCGCCTCTGATCACCCAGCAACTCCATCTTTTCCACAGCGTCCGGAAAGATCAGCTCCACACCATCCAGTTGCCCCAGCCGCTCCCACAGGGCCAGCCGGGTGACCCGGTTCTCGACGATATGGCCCAGGTCCGGCTCTCCGATATCGGCCGCATCGAAATGGATGGTGCCACGGCCCGCTTCATCCCACACCCGCATCTCGCGATAAGGACTGACGCGCATTTCAGTCATCCGCTCCCACACTCCCAGCTCCTGAAGCAGCCGCTGGGAAAAGCGGGTCAGGGCCGAGACCCGCAGATCCACCTCATCTGCCGGCCACTCCGTCTGCGGCGGGTGCAGTTCGATCAGGGCCACGCTGAAACCCTGCTCCGCCAGCCCACACCCGAGCGCGGCCCCCACCATGCCGCCACCCGAAATCACCAGGTCAAATTTGCCCGGTTCCCGACGCCTGTCACTCAAGGGAAAGCCCTCGGGAAAGGCGTGGTAACCGGCCGTTCAATCCCATGAACCGGCGGCTCAAAAGCCGTTTTGCGGGCGGCAGCAGATCCAGGGCCACCAGCCCCAGGTTGCGTACCAGCCGTAATGGCAGCAGTGGGTTGGTGAACAGCCGCACCAGGCCATCCGTCATCAGCGCCACCGCCTGCTGATCGCGCCGGCGCCAGTCGGCGTAGCGCTGCAGCACATCCATGAGACCGATGTCGTTCCCCCTCCCATGGGCATCGGCGATCACATCCGCCAACACCGCCACATCACGGATTCCCAGGTTGAAGCCCTGCCCGGTGATCGGATGCACCGCGTGGGCTGCATTGCCAATCAGGGCCACTCGGGAGCGCACATGTTCCTCTGCCCGCATCAGCTTGAGGGCGTAGGAAGAGCGCTTCCCTGGTCTGCTGAAATGCCCCAGCCGGTAACCGAAGCGCTCCTGAACTCGCTGTAGAAAGGCGCTGTCATCCAGCGCCATTACTTCTTCAGCCTGTTCGTCAGACAGGCTCCAGACCATGGCGTAGCGGCCACCGATCAGCGGCAGCATGGCCAGCGGGCCAGTATCGGTAAAACGCTCGTAGGCGGTGCCATCCGCCTCCTTTCCCGGGGTAAGATTGGCGATCACCGCCGTCTGGCCATAGCTCCATTCCCGAACCGCGATACCCAGTCTCCGACGGACCAGGGAGCGGCTCCCATCCGCCGCCACCAACAGCCGACCGTGTAGTGTCCGTCGCCCCGTCTCGAGGGCCAGTTCCACCTTTACCTGATCGCTGCCGACAGCAAACGACTCCAGTGTGGCAGGGCAGATCAGCTCCACCCCGGAGAGGTCATCCAGCCCCTTCATCAACACCTGCCCCAGTGCCTGCCCGGTGGCCACATAACCCAGGGCGTCCACTCCCTGATCCCTGCTGTGCAGGCGGGCAAAACCAAAGTGCCCCCGGTCGGATACATGAATGTGCCGTATCGGCTCGGCATCCTGCTGCAGCCTCGACCAGACCCCCATTCCCTCCAGGATTACGCGGGTTCCGTAGGCGAGGGCGATGGCCCGGTCGTCATAACTGGGCTGCTGGTCAGAATCCAATGGCCAGGCCTCCACCACCGCAATATGGAGACCACAGCCGGCCAGAGAACGAGCCAGGCTGGCCCCAACCATGCCACCACCGATAACAATAACGTCAAAATCAGGAGAATCAGGAACAACAGGACCGAGGACCGAGGACCGAGGGTCGGACGAACCGATCCCACCAGTGCTCGAATGCTTGTCCCTTTTTTTCGATCTGTGTTTTTTTCCCACGACTATAGCCCCTGACTCAACCCCCGGCCCCGTTTTTCCTGGGCCCCAGGTCCTGCTTCTATCCTTGGTCCCGTTTTTCCTAGGAGCCTGTCCCTGCCTTTATCCTCGGTCCTGTTTTTCCTGGGTCCTGTTTTTCCTGCTTTAAAGACATTAAGGCCTCGATCTCCTCCACTCCCTTGGGGGCATCTTTGCTCAATACATCACATCCCTCTTTGGTCACGATCACATCGTCTTCGATGCGGATTCCAATATCCCACCATTTCCGGGCCACCCCTTTGCTGCCGGCGGGAATGTAGATGCCCGGCTCTATGGTCAGCGCCATACCCGGCTCCAGCAATCGCCAGCTGCCATCCACTTTATAGTCTCCCACATCATGCACATCCATCCCCAGCCAGTGGCCGGTGCGGTGCATATAGAAGCGCTTGTAGGATTCGTTCTTCAACAGGGTCGGCAGCCTTCCCTTCAGGATGCCGAGTTCTACCAGACCCCGGGTGATCACCCGTACCGCTGCCATGTGCGGGTCGTTCCAGTGTGCCCCTGGGCGCACCTTCCTGATCGCTGCCAGTTGTGCCTTCAGCACCAGTTCGTACAGGGCGCGCTGAGCCTTGCTGAAACAGCCGTTGACCGGAAAGGTACGGGTGATATCAGAGGCGTAGTATTCTACTTCACAGCCGGCATCGATCAGCAGCAGATCACCATCCTGCAGTTTATGCCGATTCTCCGTGTAGTGCAGCACACAGCCATTGGCACCACCGCCAACGATTGGGGAGTAGGCCTGCTCACGGGCACCCGCGCTGGCACAGGCATATACCATTTCCGCCTCCAGCTGCCACTCTCTCATCCCCGGCCGGCACGACTGCATCACTCGCTTGTGGGCGCTGGCGGAGATGCGGGCCGCATCCCGCATCACCTTAATCTCCGAGCGGCTCTTGTAGAGTCGCATGTCATGCAGGTAGTGATCAAGAGCAACGAACTCCAGTGGTCCCTGAATGCCGGCCCGTCCCTGGGAGCGGATACCACTGATCCACTCGGACATTCGACGGTCCAGCTCCGAGTCGCAGCCCATGGCGTAGAAGACCCGGTCACACTGCTCCAGCATGCGCGGCAGGATGTCGTCCAGATCGCAGATGGGAAAGGAGTCATCCGCATTATAGTTCTCCTTCGCCCCCTCCTGACCAGCCCGGGCGCCATCCCAGAGCTCTTTTTCCGGGTCCTGCTCACGGCAGAAGAGCACATATTCAGCCGATTTGCGCCCCGGGATCATTACCGCCACCGCCTCCGGCTCCGGAAATCCGGTCAGGTAATAGAAGTCGCTATCGGGCCGATAGGTGTAATCGACGTCCCGGTTTCGCGTCACCACTGGCGCAGCTGCCAGAATGGCAATGCTGCTGCTCCCCATCATGCGCATCAACTGGCGGCGACGGCGCTTGAACTCAGCCGCTGTCACGGGCGTGCCGTTTGGTCGGGCACCAGATCTTCGTAGACCAGCATGGCCACAACCCAGAGAAACTCAGTGACCTGCATCAAAGACTCCTCACTCTCCTCATCCTCCTCCAGGGCGTCCAGATCCATGCGCGTGATGTTACTGATGTCCTGTAACGCCTCACGGGTATGGTCCGACAGCGCCTGCTCGGCCGCAGCACCGGCCAGGCCGACACCATAGAGAAAGCCCTGGCACCAATCGCACACCCCCACTGCCCGCTGCCGAATGGGTCGGTCGTCACTGGGAAGTAACGGAGAAAAACCCAGACCCGGCTCCTCGATCGCCTTCCAGGTCTCCTCGCACAACACCCGCAGGGTACGCTGGCAATCATCCACCAATCCCTCGTCATCATCCGCTGGATGCGTCAACACTTCCGCCAGCCAGCGATCCAGGCCCTCCTGCCGCCCGGTACAGAGCAGACCACAGATCACGCCATGGGCCTCGGACCCGCTCAGCTCCAGATCCGCCGAGGCCAGTCGACGTTCCACTCGCTCGAGGTCAAGCATTTGATCAGGCATCCAGTTCATAAATTCATGGTCTCAGGGATATTTTCTCCCATGCCCAGACGGAAAATGCAAATGATAGCACGTTGATCAGGCCTGCACCGTTGACCCACGGGGTGGGTCACTCTATATTTAGAGGTTATGGATAATGAACGTCTGCGCAGCCTGCCTGAGACAGAGCTGAAACAGCTGGAGGTCCGTGTGGAAGAGTTAGTCCGCACCGTCGGCCTGCTCCAGAGTGAGAATGGCGCCCTGCGCTCCAAGCAGGAGCAGCTGGTGGGCGAACGGGCCGAGCTGCTGGAGAAAAGCGAAACCGCCAGGACCCGTGTGGAAGCGATGATCACCCGCCTGAAATCAATGGAAACCAACCTGTGAACGACAACACTGTCCCGGTAAAAATCCATATCCTGGACAAAGAGTATCGGATCGCCTGCGAGCAGAGTGAGCGGGAGGCATTACTCGACTCCGCCCAGTATCTGGACCAGAAGATGCGTGAGATCAGAGGGGGGGGGAAGGTGATAGGAACCGACCGTATTGCCGTGATGGTGGCCCTCAACCTCGCGCATGAACTGCTGGAGCAAAGAAACCGCAAGGATGACAGCGCGGAAATAATCAGCAAGCGCCTGAAAAACATGCAGGAAAAGATAGAGGCGGCCCTGGGTCAGGGCAGTCACTAAGGGCTCGCGGAATATTGAGAATCTATGGCGAAAATGGCTTGAAAATCAGCTTAGACATGTAGGTGATCAGGTTGATATATGGGTTTAACTGGGTGCTTACGTTCCTGCGTCTATGCTGGCAATGGCATGCATCTGATGGCAAATAAACGAAAAAATTGCCGCGGATCGCCGCGGATAAGATGCGGGTTTCAGTCTGTTTCAGGTTTTTAGCCGCGTTTAATCCGTGTTGATCCGCGGCTGAAGGTTTTCTCATGACAGGGCTGAGTTGCAAAAAGGTGAGCGACATCGTGTGAAAATCGAGCGGTGCCAAAGCAGCCCCTTTCAGGGGCTTTCCTCATACCACCCGTTTTACGGGTGGCTTGTGATTCATTTTTTCGGCGGCCCTAAAATCCAGTCCCATCCTGTTATCTGAGATAGGTTTCCAGCGAATCACTGCCAGGGCCTGCTGTAGGCGCCGAGGGTTGTCTGAGTGCCTTCAGAGACTTTGCCCAGCTCTGCCATCCACTCAGCACTGGGCCGGTAGTGCTCAGGATCCCGCTGGCAGGCGTCGAGCGCCGCGCGCCACACTCGGGTGACCTGTGCCACATATACCGGGCTGCGCTGGCGTCCCTCGATCTTTATTGCCACCACGCCGGCTGTCTGAAGCGCAGGCAGCAGTTCCAGGGTATTGAGGCTGGTGGGTTCTTCAAGCGCATGGTAGGTGTTGCCATCCACACTGAAGCTCCCCTTACAGAGTGTTGGATAGCCTGCTTTTTCACCGCTGCCACAGCGCTCTATCAGAATGCCGCCCAAGTAGGTTTCCAGACCCCTGCTGGTCTCTCTCCACTCGACGTGGCTGGCTGGAGAGCAGGCGCCAAAAGTGTTTGGGGAGTGGCCGGTGGCGTAGGATGAGAGGATGCAGCGTCCCTCGACCATGACGCAGAGGCTTCCAAATCCAAACACCTCCACCTGCACTGTACTGTGCTCGGCCAGATGCTGTACCTGGCTGAGTGACAGCACTCGCGGCAATACCGCCCGCCGGATACCAAAATTATCCTGGTAGAACTTCAGTGCCTCATAGTTGGTGGCAGAGCCCTGAACCGAAAGGTGAAGGTTCAGCTCTGGATAGTTTTCTGCGGCATAATCCAGCACCCCTAAATCGGCGGCGATCATTGCATCTACCTGGAGGTCGGCTGCCTGATCCACCGCTTTTCGCCAACGTGGCCAGCCAGCAGGCTGTGGGTAGGTATTGAGGGCAAGAAATACCTTTACCCCCTTCTGACGGGCGTAACGAATCCCCTCCGCGATCTTTGCGGGGCCAAAATTGAGACCTGCAAAATGGCGGGCATTGGTATCATCCCGAAAACCGAAATAGACCGCGGTTGCGCCATTATCCACAGCGGCCTTCAGAGAAGGGAGATTACCAGCCGGACATACCAGTTCCATCTATACAGTACCTTACCACTGAAATCTTGAACAGAAATAAAAAGAAATCCCCGTAGGGTGGGCACGTTGTTTGTGCCCACCAA
>JAUUYI010000200.1 GCA_030590525.1 Sedimenticola sp.
CGAGTATGCCCATCTCATCGCGCAGCGGACGGATAATGTAGTAGGCGCACATCAGGCAGCAGAAATAGCCGAACGAAAGAAGCAGCGCCGGCAACTCGCCCGGCTTCAGGTCGATGGTTCGTTCAATCAGGGATCGCTGCTTTGTCATCAGATCAAACCATAGATGAAAGTAAGCACCTGGGAACCTCAACCCTCGATGGTGAGAATGGCCCTGCTTACCCCGGCCCTATAAACCCCGTTCAACCAGCATTCGTTCGTTCTGCACGATAAAATCCCGGCGGATCGGTATTTCCTCGCGCTCATGGCTGAGCAGCAGATGAAAGACGAAATTGTGCCCATATCTGAATCCGAGGGCAACAGCGGTCAGGTAGAACTCCCACATCCGGCAGAATCGCTCGTCATAGATCGCTTTTGCATCGTCCCAATGGGCAAGGAAGCGCTCGCGCCAGTGCATGATCGTATAATAATAGTGCATGCGCCAGATTTCACAGTCACTGGCCCATAGGCCAACCCGCTCTACCGAGCCGAAGGTTTCCGAAAGCGCCGGCACATAGCCACCCGGAAAGATGTATTTTTGAATAAACGCATTGGTGGAGCCCGGCGGTGTCTGCCGGCCAATCGAGTGGATCAGCGCCCGCCCTCCCGGCTTGATCAACGCCCGCACTTTGCCAAAATAATCATCCAGGTGCTGAGCCCCCACCGCCTCCATCATGCCAATGGAGACGACGCGATCAAACGTTTCATCCACCTCGCGATAATCGCGGTAGACAAACTTCACCCGGTCGCTCAGGCCCATTTCCTCCGCCCGCGCTTCGGCAACACGCAGCTGCTCTCTGGCAAGGCTGATCCCGGTTACCTGGACATCGGCGACCTGCGCCAGATAGAGCGCCAGACCTCCCCAGCCGCAGCCGATATCGAGCACCTTCATGCCATCTCCAAGTTCCAGTTTGGCGGCGACACGGCGCTTTTTCTGCAGTTGCGCCTGCTCCAAAGAGTCTTCCGGGTGATGAAAATAGGCACAGGTGTACTGCATATCTTCATCCAGGAACAGGCGGTAGAACTCCTCCGACAGATCGTAGTGGTGGGCCGCATTATCACGGGCTTTCGAGATGGGGTTGAACTCATTGAAACGCTTCAACCCGCGGCGGATGCGCTTGGCAGCCTTCTGCACCGGATGCTTACCCATGTTTTTGCGGTTGAGTACCATGAGGGTGAGAAAGTCGAGCAGTGTCGAACCCTCCTCAAATGTCAGTTCGCCATCCATGTAGGCTTCTGCCGCACGCAATTCGGGCTTAAGAAAAAGCCGGGTGTAGAGAGATTTATCATGAATACGGATGGTCACAACCGGATCGGCCGGCGTCCCCTCAAACAGGTGCAGTGCCCCGGTGTGGTCGTAAACCCGCAATACACCACGTTGAATCAAGCGGTCGAGTAGAGAGTGCAGAATGCGCATGAAAAATTCCCAGATAGCGAAGTAAATCGATCATAGCCGCCAGCGATAGATATAGAAAGTATGAAGAATAAAGCACGCATCGTAAGCACCCGGTAAAACCCACATCTCGATGGTGATGGTTTGCCAAATCAATGAGTTATACCTTTTTGCTCCCCTCACCCCAGCCCTCTCCCTGAGGGAGAGGGAGTTACCGGACGAACACCAACTAAGTGCTTACCAAGCATCGAGTAAACCGCCCTCGTTTGGGGTGAGAGCGGGCCTGGCGTGCCTTGATGGGGGCATCTGCGACCGGGGATGGCCACAGCCGGGCCTGGCCCTTAAATTGAGCAGGCTGCGAAATGGCTGCTCAGGGGTTACAATCCTCCCATCGTCTCGGGCCACGGGCCCGATAACCATTTATTCTGGAGAACTGCGTGGAAGAGAAAAACGTTGACGTCGCCATCATCGGATCGGGCAGTGCCGGTCTCTACGCGATGGGCAGGGTGCGTCCCTCGGGAAAGAGTTTCGTCCTGATCAACGGTGGAGAGCCGGGCACCACCTGCGCCCGGGTCGGTTGTATGCCATCCAAGGTGCTGATCCAGCTGTCGGAAGACTTCCATCGGCGCAAGATCCTGGGCCGTTACGGTGTCGAGGGACATGAAGAGCTGGAACTGGATGTGGAGGAGTCCCTGGAGCACGTGCGGGACATGCGCGATACCTTCGTCGATCGGGTACTCAGCAACAGTACCGACAACCTGAGCGAAGAGCTGTTCATCGAAGGCTACGCCCGCTTTCTCGACCCCCATACTCTGGAGGTGAACGGTCAGCGCATCCATGCCGACAAGATCATCATCGCCACCGGTTCCCGCCCCATCATCCCCGAAACCTGGAAGGCCTTCGGGGATCGCATCGTCACCACCGACAGCGTATTCGAGCTGGAGACTCTGCCCGAATCCCTGGCCATCATCGGCCTGGGGGTGATCGGGCTGGAAATCGGCCAGTCCCTGGCCAGGCTCGACGTGAAGGTGACCGGCTTCGATACACTCGAGACCGTTGGTGGCATGGACGACCCGGAGGTATCGAAGAGCGCCATCGAGATCATAGGCAGGGATTTTCCCCTGCATCTGGGGCATGCCGCGGAGATCAGCGAAGAGAACGGCAGGTTGAAGATCACCGCCGGTGAGCAGTCCGTCCTGGTGGACAAGGTGCTGGCAAGCCTCGGCCGCAGACCCAACCTGGACAACCTGTCGCTGGAAAATTCCGGTATCCGGCTGGACGCGCGGGGTATCCCGGCGTTCGACCGCAACACCATGCAGATCGGCGACAGCCACATCTTTATCGCCGGTGACGTCACCGGTGAGCGGCCCCTGCTGCACGAAGCGGGGGACGAGGGGCGTATCGCCGGCTATAACGCCACCCATGATAAAATCATGGCATTCAAGCGCAAGGTGCCGCTCTATATCAATTTCTGTGACCCCAATATCGTCAACGTGGGCCAGCGCTGGTCAGAACTGGACCCGGAGAGCACCGCGGTAGGCGAGGTCAGGATGTCCCCGGTCGGCCGGGCCATGATCATGGGCAAGAACCGGGGCATCATCCGGGTCTACGGAGAGAAAGAGAGCGGCAGGCTTCTGGGTGCCGAGATGATCTGCGTGATGGGAGAACACCTGGGGCACCTCCTCGCCTGGTGCATCCAGCAGCAACTCACCGTCGGCGACCTGCTGCGGATGCCCTTCTACCACCCGGTGATCGAAGAGGCACTGCAGGCGGCACTCTACGATCTCTACCAAAAGGTGGATGCCAGGAACCCAGGGCCGATAACCGAACTGGTGCCCCTGACTCAAGAAGGCTGAATACCACTTTCATACCCCTATGCATTGCAGTAGTTGTCACTATGATATCCAGGATCCTGAAGCGCTCTTCTGTCCGGGGTGTGGCGAACGCCTGGACAAGGAGAACGGCTGTGCGGTCTGCGGCAAAAGCCACGAGCCGAATGCCCGATTCTGCGGGCGTTGCGGCACCCCGGTAGATAGCACGGTTGCCCGTTGCTGGACACCGCTCTACTGCAAGGCATCGGGCAGCGCAATTCTGCCAGGCGATCGCCATTTCAGGTGTCCGGCCTGCAACGATATCTTCCTCGAAAAGTACCGCTTCGATGATCAACCCCTGTGCGTCCATTGCGCTGAAAAACAGGCCGCCGGGGATACCTCACCATCGAATAAGGATGGGGATGAAAGCCGACTGGATTCGATTGCTCAGGATGGGCCGGCAAACCACATCGACGAGACTCAGGCGCAAGCCGGGATGGTATACCGCAGCCGGCAACTCTCCCTGGAGATCGCCGAGGAGAACTGGACCCTGATCAATGGCGGTGAGTTTCAGATGGGCTCCCCACCCGAGGAGCAGGAGCGGCTCGAGCATGAGCGCCAGCACCCGATACAGGTCAACAGCTTCGAGATGCTGAAGATTCCTGTCACCTTCGCCATGTACGACGCCTATTGCGAAATCCGCGATCTGAATAAACCCAAAGATGAAGGCTGGGGACGCGGGACCCGGCCCGTCATCAACGTGGCCTACTGGAACGTCGTTCAGTATTGCCTGTGGCTGAAGAAGCAGACCGGCTGGCAGATCCGCCTGCCAACCGAGGCCGAGTGGGAGTACGCGTGCCGGGCCGGAACGACCACACCGTTCTGGACCGGTGAGACGATCACCCCCAAGCAGGCGAATTTCGACGGAAGTTATCCCGCCTTCTACAGCGGTGGCATAAAAGGGGTGAGGCGCGGTATGACCACCCCCGTTGGCGAGTTCCCCCCCAACCCGTGGGGACTCCATGACATGCATGGCAACGTCTGGGAATGGTGCTCCTCGGAATTCGACGAAAATTACAGCGGCATGGAGCAGCTCAATGCCTGTCACCGCCCCGAAAACCAGAACCCCAGGGTCGTGCGCGGGGGCTCCTGGTACAACGTGGCGAGTGTGCTGCGTTCCGCCTCCAGAAACAAACTATCCCCCAAGCTCCATTTTCTGAAGGTGGGCTTCCGGCTGGTTCGGGATATCAAGTGAAGCAGGTCCTAGGATCTAGGAAAAACAGGACCGAGGAAAAGCCCATTTTAACTCCCTCACCCTGTCCCTCTCCCGGAGGGAGAGGGGACCCTTCGCTAGAGGATGGGGTGATGATTCGGGCCTTCCACCCTGCGATCGGCTCCGAGGAAAATATAAAAAACAGAGCTATTCTAAACTCTTAGCCCTTGGCCCTTTTTCTCGTTCCCACGCTCTGCGTGGGAACACCATATAGCAGCGCGAGAGACTTAAATTACCAACCAGACCTTCAACAACGGGGCCTCTCTCCCCCCGGGAGACGACTGCAGGAATGCAGGAG
>JAUUYI010000003.1 GCA_030590525.1 Sedimenticola sp.
ATAATGGTAACCGTTCAGATCCCTGCGTCGGATCCACGCTGTAGGGCCGAATTCATTCGGCCGAGTGCGAATAAATTCGCACCTACATTGCACAGGCCCTATATCCTGTACCAGGAGGAGCAAACCGCCCACCCCCTTTATAGAATAAGCAAATTTGCCTAGTGCTCCAACAGGGTTATATTGATGGGCTCTGAACCCATCAATACAACTCTGTTGGAGCACTGAGGTTTGAAACAGATGGAAACAAAAGCGCTCGATATTCGTGCCGATGCGGACCATGCCATCGTCTGGCGCAACGACCGGCTCTATCTCCTGGATCAGCGCCTGTTGCCAGGGGAAGAGCACTATCTGGAACTGCACGCTGCGGATGACACGGCCGTTGCTATTCATGACATGGTGGTACGGGGCGCGCCGGCCATCGGCATTACCGCCGCCTATGGGGTGGTGCTGGCGGCGCGTCGCTGCTATGCCCAATCCCCTTCGGGCTGGCGGGATCTGATGGCGCATGATTACTCGCTGCTTGCCCGGTCGCGGCCCACGGCGGTTAATCTGTTCTGGGCCCTGGATCGGATGAAGCGGGTGGCGGACGGCCTTTCTGCCGGAGATCCGGAGCAGCGGCTACTGCGGGAGGCTGGGGCCATACACCAGGAGGATGTGGCCGCTAACCGGACCATGGGTGACCTCGGTGCCGGGCTTATCAAGGGGAGTACCTCGGTCATCACCCACTGCAACGCCGGTGCCCTTGCCACTGGTGGTTACGGGACCGCTCTGGGGGTCGTCCGTACGGCCTATGCGGCGGGAAAGATCGCTATGGTCTACGCGGATGAGACCCGGCCCTGGCTGCAAGGGTCGCGCCTCACCGCCTGGGAACTTGCCCGGGATGGGATACCGGTCACTCTGCTGACCGACGGGGCGGCCGCCAGCCGTATGGCCCAGGGTGGTATCGACTGGGTCATTGTCGGTTCCGACCGGATAGCCGCAAATGGTGACGTGGCGAACAAGATCGGAACTTACAACCTGGCGGTGGCGGCACATTATCACGGGGTTCGGGTGATGGTGGTGGCCCCAACCTCCACCGTTGATATGAGCCTCGCTTCCGGGGCGGAGATCCCGATCGAGATCCGGGCCCCGTCCGAGGTGCTGCAGTGCGGTGGTCGGCAGGTGGGGGCAGGCGGTGTGGATGCCTGGAACCCGGTGTTTGACGTCACCCCGGCAGAACTGGTGTATGCCATTGTCACCGAAAGGGGTGTGGTGCGTTCGCCGGACAGAGAAAACATGGCTCGAATGATGGCTGGTTAGCCTGAGAGCCCCTGAAATGCGATTTCAGGCATTTTTATTAGGAGGCAATACCCTGGGAATTATGCTAGAATAAGCGGCTGATTTTGGCTGTTGACTGGACCCGCCCGGCGCGCGGGAGGGACGGTCCTTCTGGCAGGGAACAAATGGCAATCACAGTATGACCGAATTCGCAAAAGAAGTTATCCCGGTCAATCTCGAAGACGAGATGCAGCAGTCCTACCTCGATTACGCCATGAGCGTGATCGTGGGGCGGGCCCTCCCCGATGTCCGTGACGGGCTCAAACCAGTGCACCGGCGCGTGCTTTACGCCATGAATGTCCTCGGCAACGACTGGAACAAGCCCTACAAGAAATCTGCCCGTGTGGTTGGTGATGTCATCGGTAAGTATCACCCGCACGGTGACACGGCTGTCTATGACACCATCGTCCGGATGGCTCAACCCTTCTCCATGCGCTACATGCTGGTGGACGGGCAGGGCAACTTTGGTTCAGTAGACGGGGACGCCCCCGCCGCTATGCGTTATACCGAAGTGCGTATGGCGCGGATCGCCCACAGCATGCTGGACGATCTGGACAAGGAGACGGTCGACTTCATCCCCAACTACGACGAGTCGGAAAGCGAGCCCTCGGTGCTCCCGGCCCGTATCCCCAATCTGCTGATCAACGGCTCTGCCGGCATCGCGGTGGGGATGGCGACCAACATACCCCCACACAATCTGACCGAGGTGGTGAATGGCTGCATCGCTCTGATCGACGATCCGGACATCACCCTCCCGGGGCTGATGGCACACATTCCCGGGCCGGATTTTCCCACCGCAGCGTTCATCAATGGCGCCCAGGGCATCGATGAGGCCTATCGCACCGGGCGTGGACGTCTCTATCTGCGGGCCCGCAGTGAGATCGAGACCGATGACCGCACTGGAAAGCAGCAGATCCTGGTGCATGAGCTCCCGTATCAGGTCAACAAGGCGCGGATGCTGGAAAAGATTGCTGAACTGGCCAAGGAGAAACGGATCGAGGGCATCACCGAGATGCGTGATGAGTCCGACAAGGACGGCATGCGGGTGGTGATCGAGCTGCGCCGTGGCGAGGTGGCGGAGGTGGTGCTGAACAACCTCTATCAGCACACCCAGATGCAGAGTGTCTTCGGCATTAATATGGTGGCACTGGTGGATGGCCGCCCCCGGCTCCTCAACCTCAGGCAGATGCTGGAGTATTTTATCCGGCACCGGCGGGAAGTGGTCACCCGGCGCACCCTCTATGAACTGCGCAAGGCCAGGGAGCGGGCGCACGTGCTGGAGGGCCTGGCGGTCGCGCTGGCCAATATCGATGAGGTGATTGCCCTGATCAGGGCGGCGGCCAGCCCGGCCGAGGCGAAGCAGGGGCTGCTGGCACGCCATTGGCAGTCCGGTGCCGTCGAGACGATGCTGGAACGAAGTGGAGCGGAGACCTCGAGACCTCAGAACCTGGGGTCTGAATATGGTCTGACAGAGCAGGGTTACCGGCTGAGTGAGGTGCAGGCTCAGGCGATCCTGGATCTCAGGCTACATCGCCTGACCGGTCTTGAGCAGGACAAAATACTAAGAGAATACAGTGAGATAATAGATAAAATTAATGAACTACTGGATATAATATCCAGCCCGGATCGGCTGATGCAGGTGATTCGGGATGAGCTGGTTGCGATCCGGGATCAGTATGGGGACGAGCGCCGGACCGAGATCCTTGGCCAGCGCCTGGACCTCACCCTGGAAGACCTGATTACAGAAGAGGATGTGGTGGTGACCCTCTCCCACGCCGGCTATGCCAAGGCCCAGACACTGGACACCTATCGTGCCCAGAGACGGGGGGGCAGGGGTAAGACCGCCACCTCCACCCGGGACGAGGATTTCGTCGACCAGCTGTTCGTCGCCAATACCCACGATACCATCCTCTGTTTCTCCAGCCGCGGGCGGGTCTACTGGCTGAAGGTATATGAGCTACCCCAGGCCGGGCGCAATGCCCGTGGAAAACCGATCGTCAATCTGCTGCCGCTGGAAAAAGATG
Organism: Sedimenticola sp.; assembly: GCA_030590525.1. Lineage (GTDB taxonomy): Bacteria > Pseudomonadota > Gammaproteobacteria > Chromatiales > Chromatiaceae > JAUXBK01. The sequence continues at coordinate 3,342 of JAUUYI010000003.1, forward strand.
AGCGGATCAATGCAGTGCTGCCGGTGCGGGAGTATCAGGAAGACCGTTATGTGCTGATGGCAACCAGTTCTGGAACAGTGAAGAAGACCCGGCTGACCGATTTTTCCCGCCAGCGTGCCAATGGCATCATCGCTGTGGAACTGCGTGGGGATGATCAACTGGTGGGTGTCGCCATCACCGATGGAAACCAGGATGTGATGCTGTTTACCACTGCCGGCAAGGCGATTCGCTTCCGTGAGGACCAGGTCAGGGCGATGGGGCGCACCGCCTGCGGTGTGCGCGGGATTCGCCTCGGAGCAGGACAGAAAGTGATCTCGCTGATCCTCTCCCAGCCAGAGGGGATGGCACTGACTGTAACCGAGAACGGGTTCGGCAAACGCACCCCGCTGGAGCAGTTTCCGGTAAAGGGGCGGGGTGGCATGGGGGTCATCTCGATCAAGGTGTCGGAGCGCAACGGCCAGCAGGTTGGGGCGGTTCTGGTCAGGGAGGAGGACGAGGTGATGCTCATCACCAATGGTGGAACGCTGGTTCGAACGCCGGTGACGGATATCTCCGATATGGGCAGGGATACCCAGGGGGTGACCATGATCCGTTTGTCCAAGAAGGAAAAACTGGTAGGTATCGCCCGTATCGAATCCCTGGAAGGGGATATCGATGAGCCGGATGGGCCTGACCAGGTAGAGGGGTAGGTCTGCTACCCTGGCGGTTTTTAACCCTAGTTTGTCACATTACCTTTGTAGGTTGGGCTGAGCCTGCGAAGTCCAACCTACAAATATTGCAATTTTTGACCTTTGTATAATCTGACAAAGTAGAATTAACCCCCGGGTAGTTGTAAATCCTGCTTTATTGCAGGGAAAACCATGGTCATCAATAAGTTGTACTGGAGAGTTCAGAATGTCCCGAGTCTATAATTTTAGTGCGGGTCCTGCCGTTCTGCCGGAATCGGTATTGAAGCGGGCGCAGGCGGAGATGGTCGAGTGGGGCGGCAGTGGCATGTCGGTTATGGAGATGAGTCACCGCGGCAAGGAGTTCATGTCCATCGCCGAGCAGGCGGAAGCGGATCTGCGGGAATTGATGGGGATTCCAGGCAATTATAAGGTACTGTTTCTCCAGGGCGGGGCCTCCAGCCAGTTTGCCATGATCCCTATGAATCTGCTGCAGGGTAAGAAAGGCGCGGACTACCTGAATACCGGTTCCTGGTCCAAGAAGGCAATTGCCGAGGCCGGGCGTTACTGTGCCGTGAACCTGGCGGGGGCCTCCCCTGAGGGGGCGTTCAGCGTTCCATCGCAGGACTCCCTGAAACTGGACCGGGATGCCGCCTATCTTCACTACACCCCCAATGAGACCATTCAGGGTATCGAGTTTCCCTATATCCCGGAGAGCGGTGAGATCCCCCTGGTGGCAGACTTCTCCTCCACCATCCTTTCCCGGCCGATCGATGTCGCGCGATATGGCCTCATCTATGCCGGCGCCCAGAAGAACATGGGGCCGGCTGGCCTGACGGTGGTCATCGTGCGCGACGAACTGATCGGCGAACCCCTCGCCGGGACACCGACCATGTTCAGCTATGGCTCCATGGCCAAGGCAGGTTCCATGTACAACACCCCTCCCACCTACGCCTGGTATCTGGCCGGACTGGTGTTTCAGTGGCTGAAGGAGAATGGTGGCCTGGATGCGATGGCGGTGATCAACGAGCGCAAGGCGGAAAACCTCTATGCGGCTATCGATGGTTCCGATTTCTACGGCAACCCGGTGGACCCTGGCTGTCGCTCCTGGATGAATGTGCCCTTCACCCTGGCCGATCCAGCGCTGGACGGTGTCTTTCTGGAGGAGGCCAAAGAGGCGGGGCTGGTCAGCCTCAAGGGTCACCGCTCGGTCGGTGGTATGCGGGCCAGCATATACAACGCCATGCCAGAGGCCGGCGTGGAGGCCCTGATCGATTTCATGGGCGGGTTCGAGAAGCGCCACGGATAAGCGTGGTTATTGCGCAGCTGTGAACCGCCGCCGGGTCCGGCATGAGCGCGGTTCAGGCTTTGACCATACCTAAAACAGGTTTAAAAATAATGTTCAAGATATTGACGTTAAACAATATATCAGTAGCAGGACTTGATCGGCTTCCACGGGAGAAGTATGAAGTGGCGTCCGAGATCACCAACCCTGATGCCATTCTGCTTCGCTCCTGCAAAATGCACGATATGGATATACCGAAGACGGTGCGGGCCATAGGTCGGGCAGGGGCGGGGGTGAACAACATCCCGGTCGAAAATATGACACGGATCGGGGTGCCGGTATTCAATGCCCCGGGGGCAAATGCCAATGCGGTCAAAGAGCTGGTGCTGGCGGGGATGCTGATGTCGATCCGGAACATCCTGCCGGCCTGGCGATTTGCCAGTGGGTTGGAGGGGAGCGATGAAGAGATCCTCAAGGCGGTGGAGGCCGGAAAGAAGAATTTCAGGGGGTTTGAACTGCCCGGGCGTACCCTGGGTGTCATTGGTCTGGGCGCCATCGGTGTAAAGGTCGCGAATGCCGCCCACGCGCTGGGTATGAAAGTGGTCGGCTATGACCCCACCATCACAGTGAGCAGCGCCTGGCAACTGGATGCCCATGTAGAACAGGCGGTCTCTCCGGACGATCTGGTTGCGCGCTCCGATTTTATCACCCTGCATATCCCGCTGACGGACGCTACCCGTAACAAGATCAGCGCGGAACGGATCAAGTTGATGAAGAAGGGGGCGGTGATCCTGAACTTCTCCCGGAATGGCCTGGTGGACGAGGAGGCGGTGGTTGCAGCCCTGGATGAAGGCCACCTCTATGGCTATGTCTGTGACTTTCCCAGTAATCTTCTGAAGGGTCATCCCCGCTGCACCACCCTGCCACATCTGGGTGCCTCTACCGCCGAGGCAGAGGATAACTGCGCCATCATGGTGGCCACCGAAATACGGGATTATCTCGAGAATGGGAATATCCGCAATTCGGTCAACTTCCCCCGTATCGAACTGCCCCGGAGCAAAGGTTTTCGTATTGCTGTGGTGAACTCCAACGTACCCAATATGGTGGGTCAGATCTCAACCGATCTGGCAGGGGCAGGATTGAACATTATCGATATGCTCAACCGCTCCCGGGGTGAGGTGGCGGTCACTCTGCTGGATACGGATAAGAGGCCGGCTCAGGAGACCCTGGATCAGATTGCATCGATCGAGGGCGTGTTATCGGTGCGCTGCCTCGGATGTGAAAAAGGGTGACAGGCAGGTGGGAGGCTGATCGGTGAAGGAATGGAAACAGCTGGATGGGCTCCGGGAGCGCATCGACCTGCTGGATGTGCAGATCCAGGATCTGATCAATCAGCGGGCGGCAACGGCCAAGGAAGTGGCCAGGATCAAGCTGGAGGAGGACAAGGATGCCTTTTTCTACCGGCCCGAGCGAGAGGCCGCGATCCTGAAGCAGGTGCAGAAGCGTAATCGGGGCCCGATGGGCAACGAGGAGATGGCCCGCCTGTTCCGGGAGATTATGTCCGCCTGCCTGGCCCTGGAGCAGCCGCTGAAGATTGCCTATCTGGGTCCGGAAGGGACCTTTACCCAGGCCGCTGCGCTCAAGCATTTTGGACACTCGATCCGAACTCACCCCCTGAGTTCCATCTCTGACGTATTTCGGGAAGTGGAGTCCGGTGCAGCTCACTACGGGGTGGTGCCGGTGGAGAATTCCACGGAAGGGGTGATCAACCATACCCTGGATCTGTTCATACACTCCCCGCTGTTTATCTGCGGCGAGGTGAGTATCCGTATTCACCACCACCTGCTGAGCCTGGCGGAGGATCTGGGGTCGGTGACCCGGGTATACTCCCACCAGCAATCGCTGGCCCAGTGTCGCCTGTGGCTGGATCGAAACCTGCCCGGGGTAGAACAGGTGACTGTTGGCAGCAATGCCGAGGCCGCGAAAATGGTCCGTGGTGAGCCCGGCGCAGCGGCCATCGCCGGGGAGATGGCGGCGGAGCTCTACCAGTTGAAGGGGCTGGCACGTAATATCGAGGACGAACCGGACAACATGACCCGTTTTCTGGTAATTGGTCGCCAGAAGGCCTGCCTGAGCGGAGAAGACAAGACCACCTTTCTGTGTGCCACAAGAAACGTGGCAGGGGGACTCAGCCTGCTGCTGAACCCGCTGGCAAAACACAGTATCAGCATGTCCAGGATCGAATCCCGCCCCTCCCGTCAGGGCAACTGGGACTATGTTTTCTTTATCGATATCGAGGGTCACCAGGATGAGCCTCGTATCGCCCAGGTGCTGAAGGATCTGAAGGAGGAGGCAAGGATGCTGAAGGTGCTGGGATCCTATCCCATTGCGGTGCTTTAAAAGATCTTTGTTTGGTTCTTTTATGTGGGTACTGAATGGCCACTTTGCAGGTATATATGGCTTCACAAATAACAATAGCCGCGGATTAGCGCGGATATTGTTGTGGCTTTTATATACCTCAAGTTTCGGAGTTCAGATGATATAGAAGGCTGAATCAGGCCATCCCTTCTTCCTCAGGGAGAAGGATAGGCCACTATCGGCATCCTGCCTTTCGTGGCATTTGTCCATCCATGGACGGCAGATGAGGGGATTCGATAAATTGCTTGTTCCCTGATCAATTGGATAGATTACCGTTGTAGGGCCGAATTCATTCGGCCGATTCGGTGGTCGAATAAATTCGACCCTACATTTATGCTGACAGCAATGAACTCCGAAACTTGAGTTATATACGAAATCTTTGGGTAAATCATTTCTTCTGAGGCCTTTGAATTAATCCGCGGCTGCATGTCTTAATGATCCGATGAACGGTTATGCAGGTTTTTTTTGGATTTTCGCGTTTCAGCAACTCGGAAAATAAGGTATTGAAATGAATGACAACATCTTTCTTGGAATTGCCGCGCCGGGTATCGCCGGTCTGAAACCCTATACTCCGGGTAAACCGGTGTCCGAACTGGAACGGGAACTGGGCATCAGCGGCTCGGTGAAACTGGCCTCCAATGAAAACCCCCTGGGCTGCAGTGAGCGTGCAAAGGCGGCGATCCGGGTAGAACTCTCCCAGGTTTCGCGCTACCCGGATGGCAGCGGTTATGAACTGCGCAACGCGCTGGCCGAAAAGCATGGTGTGGATGCCGCCTGCGTTACTCTGGGTAACGGCTCCAATGACGTGCTGGACATGATCGCCCGGGTATTTCTGAGGCCTGGCCGGGAATCCCTCTTCTCCGAGCACGCCTTTGCCGTCTACCCTATCAGCAGTCAGGCGGTGGGGGCTGACATCCGGGTCACGCCAGCCCGCAATTACGGCTACGATCTGGATGCGATGGGCAGCAGGGTCGGTGAGCGGACCGGCGTGGTCTGGATTGCCAATCCCAATAACCCAACCGGCACCTGGGTAGAGGGGACGGTGCTGGAGAAGTTCATCGCTGCCGTGCCTGGGAATGTGATCGTGGTGGTGGACGAGGCCTATATCGAATATGTGGATGAGTCGGGATACCCGGATGCGAGTCAGTGGCTCTCCCGATACCCGAACCTGATCGTTACCCGCACCTTTTCCAAGGCCTATGGTCTGGCCTCCCTGCGGGTTGGTTACGGACTCTCCCACCCGGATGTGGCGGATCTGCTGAACCGGGTGCGTCAACCGTTCAATGTCAACAGCATGGCGCTGGCGGCAGCGCTGGCGGCACTCGATGACCAGGCATTCATCCGCCGCTCGGTGGAGACAAACCGGGAGGGAATGGCACAACTCATAACGGGTTGCGAAAAGTTGGGGCTTGGTTTTATCCCGTCGGCAGGCAACTTCATAACGATCGATGTGGGCCGCCCGGTAGGGGAGGTGGATACAGCCCTGCTCAAACAGGGCTGCATCGCCCGGCCGGTAGCCAACTATGGCCTGGCCAATCACCTGCGCGTCACAGTCGGGCTGCAGGAGGAGAATCAACGCTTTCTCAGGGCCCTCGAAAAGGTGCTGGGCTGATGCTCATCCGCCAGTTGACGGTCATCGGTGTCGGTCTGATCGGCGGTTCCCTGGCCCGGGCACTGCGTGAGGCGGGAGAGGTGGGTGAGGTCGTTGGCTGCGGCCGGGGACGTGCCAACCTGGAAAAGGCGTTGGAGCTTGGGGTGGTCGACCGCTACAGCCATGATATCGGTGAGGCGGTGGAAGGGGCTGACATGGTGTTTCTCGGGGTGCCGCTTGGTGCCATGGGGGAGGCATTCGGCGCAATGCGTCAACACCTCTTACCCGACGCCGTGATTACCGACGGTGGCAGCGCCAAGCGCAGCGTGGTAGAAGCGTGCCGTGTTGCCTTCGGTGAACTGTGCCCCGCTTTTGTGCCGGGGCATCCCATTGCGGGCACCGAGAAGAGCGGTGTCGAGGCCGCCTTCAGCACCCTCTATCGGGGCCGCCGGGTGATACTGACGCCAACCGAAGCCACCTCTGCAGCGGCACTGAAGAAGGTGGAAGCCATGTGGCAGTTGTGTGGTGCGAGGGTAACCCGTATGGAGGTAGGGCATCACGATGAAGTGCTGGCTGCCACATCTCACCTGCCCCACATGCTCGCCTTCAGCCTGGTGGACGTGCTGGCTCGGATGAAGGAGAACGACGAAATTTTTCGCTATGCAGCCGGAGGTTTCCGCGATTTTACCCGGATCGCTTCCAGTAACCCGGTGATGTGGAAGGACATCTGTCTGGCCAATAGAGAGGCCCTGAGCGAGATGATGGAGCGCTACATCGGCGAGATGAGTGAGCTTGCGGCGGTGATTCGGGCGGGTGACGGTGATCGTCTGCTGGAGATATTCAGCCGGGCCAAGGCGGCACGGGATCGCTATGTCGACACCGTCAAAGATTCCGGGGCGTAGTGCCCAAGCAGCTAGCCCGCATTTCTCACCAGGGGGGTGAGAAATGCGGGCTAGGAGCCTCTCCGAGATGGGTGTTTACATCCTGGTCATATACAGTAGATTATGTCCAGACAGGTTAACTTTTCAATGAGTTGGGTCGTATCATGGTAACTGCCCCGGGTTATTGAGAAGTTATGTATCATATGTAGGATGTGGTGAGCTTGCGAACCGCTTCGTTGGCGCTGGCAGGGTGTTTCAACTTTTTTCAGAAGGACAGGCAAGGAGATATTGATGAGAGCCATTGGTTGTAAGGGCGGCAGGTCACTGGAAAATCCGGACTCTTTTGTGACTTTTGAGCAGGATACGCCTACGCCAGAGGGCAGGGATCTGCTCATCAGGATAGAGGCCATTTCGGTCAATCCGGTCGATTTCAAGGTGCGGGAGAGTATTACTGAATCACAGGATCCACCCCGTATCCTGGGCTGGGATGCTGCGGGTGTGGTGGAGGCCGTTGGCGATCAGGTCGAACTGTTCCAACCGGGTGCCAGGGTCTTCTATGCCGGTGATGTCACTCGGTCGGGCAGCAATGCAACGCACCAGTTGGTGGACGAACGGATCGTGGGCCAGCATCCCAAAAATCTGGGCTTTGCCGAGGCGGCGGCTCTGCCGTTAACGGCGATCACCGCCTGGGAGGCACTCTTCTCACGCCTCAAGATCGATCCCGAAGCCGACGCCGGAAAACGGATATTGATCATCAGTGGTGCCGGCGGTGTGGGCTCGATCGCGATCCAGCTGGCGAAATCCGTGGCCAGGCTGGAAATTATTGCCACGGCCTCCCGGGAAGAGAGCCGGGCGTGGTGTTCCTCTCTGGGGGCCGATCACACCATCGACCACTTCGAGGATATGGCGGCACAGTTGAAGCAGAAGGGGATCGGGGCACCCGACTACATCCTCTGCCTCAGCCATACCGACCAGCACTTCCTGACCATGGTCAACCTGATTGCCCCCCAGGGGATGATCTGCAGTATCGTGGGGAACAAACAGAAGCACGATCTGGATCTGTTGAAATCGAAGAGTGCCGGATTCGTCTGGGAGTTCATGTTTACCCGTTCCATGTATCAGACCCCGGACATGATCGAGCAACATCGCCTGTTGAATGAGATTGCCCGGCTGGTGGAAGAGGGGGAGATCAAAACCACACTCAAGCAGCTCCTCGGGCCGGTTAGTGTCGCGAATATCCGTGAATCCCACCGGCTACTGGAAGCGGGGCACTGTGTCGGCAAGATCGTTCTGGAGGGGTTTGAATAACAGAAGTCAGGACTCAGCATGAGATACTTGAGTACTTATGACTTAAGTTTTGGAGTTCATTGCCCCCTCTTCCTCTCCCTCATCCTTTCCTTCTTCCTGAGGGAGAAGGGACGGGGTCATTCAGGAGACGGGTAGTGAAATCGAACTCTATCTCACACCGGCCCGGGTGATCGTGGTATCGGATTGATGCTGATCCACGCACTGCTGCTGGCGCTGGTGGCCAACGGTACACCGGTCATTGCAAGTTTTCTTCTGAAATCCCTGTGTGCCTGGTCTCTGGATGGCGGACGGAAGGCATGGGACGGCGCGCCATGGCTCGGACGATCCAAGACTTTCAGAGGGGTATTCCTTTCCCTCCTGGTTACTACTGTAACTGCAATGCTGATCGATCTGCCCTGGGTGGTGGGGTTGCAGTTTGCCGCTCTGGCAATGGTCGGTGACCTGTTGTCCAGTTTCTGTAAGCGCCGCCTTGGCATGGAATCGAGTAGCAAGGCGCGTGGCCTGGATCAGGTCCCCGAGTCCCTGCTGCCCCTCTGGGCCAGCCAGACTGCACTCGGGCTGGAGTGGCAGGATGTGTTGCTGCTGGTTGCACTCTTCTGGGTGCTCGAGTTGCTGCTCTCTCAGCTGTTGTATCGGCTGCACATCCGCGATCGCCCGTATTGAAGCAAGGGTATGCGTTCACGATCTATTACGTAACCGGTGCAGGGTCACTTCCGGCGGGCAGTTGATGCGGACTTCTACGATGCTGGTGCCCGCCCCGACAGAGGTGTAGCCAACCATGGTGTGGTGGTGCCAGCTACCGGATCCCATATATTTCGGGCAACTGGCATCCAGGGTGAGGGGATGGCCACCCGGGAGGCAGATCTGGCCACCATGGGTGTGACCACACAGCATGGCGTCAAACCCCGCATGGGCCGCCTGACGGTAGATCTCCGGAGTGTGGGAGAGCAGGAGGGAGGGGGCATCTTGTGGAATCTCTCTGCTCGCCTTTTCGATGTTGTCCACCCGAAAGTAGTGGGCATCGTCAATGCCAGCCAGGTGGATAGACGCTCCGCCCCGTTCTATCCGCAGTGACTCATTGAGTAGCATCTGGATACCCATCTGTTCCAGGTCCGGCAGCATGCAGATACTGTCATGGTTTCCGAGAACTCCATAGACCGGCTGGTGCAGCACACTGCTGACTCTTCTCATCTCGCGCATGGCCGCATCGATAGGGCCACAGGTCTGGGCTCGGAGGTCGCCGGTAATGACGCAGATGTCGTACTCCAGTGTCTCAATTTTTTCCGCCAGGGCGCGAGTTGCCAGCGGATCCATGTCGGCATGGATATCGCTCAAGTGAAGGAGTGTGAATCCCTCGAAGCTGGCGGGCAGGTTTTTTATCGGGAGATCGTTGTTACGTACCTGGATGTTACGTGCGTTGTACCGTCCCCACCAATAGGTGCCGCTCAGCTTCAGTATGTAACGGAGTGCTGAATGGAGGGAGTACCAGTTCTCCGGGTGGAAAAAATTCAGTCCACCACCGAACACCCGTGGTGTCGCCTCCTCTTCGATTCCAATGCGCTGATGTGCATGCACCGGCCCCAGCCTTTCAATCAGCTTTTTTCTGATCTCTTGATCCATGAAGCGTATTATACCCCCTTAAGTTCCCCCCGGTTTCGAGTATGGGATGTTGCCGTTCATTCGGCAGTACTGTCCTGTATTAAGAGTGCTCAGCCGGGCTGAGAAAACAAGTGGGGAAGCGGTTGGCATTATCCGATTATGTAAATACTTTTGGTCAGGATCTTCTGAGACGTTATGGCGAAAGGGTACATAAGCTGGCGATCAACGCCGGGTTCTCCTGCCCTAATCGAGATGGTGCCAAGGGGTGGGGTGGCTGTACCTTCTGTAACAATGTCTCATTCAACCCCAATGCCCGCAAACCCCCAACGGTGCTGGAACAGATTGAATCCGGGCGCCGGGTGCTGCGAAAACGGACGGGGGCTCGCCGCTACATCGCTTATTTTCAGGCCTATACCAACACCTATGCGGATGTATCATACCTGACAGAGCTGTATGGGGAGGCTCTGGCTGAACCGGATGTGACGGGGATCTCGGTGGGGACGCGGCCGGACTGTGTGCCGGATCAGGTCCTTGATCTTCTGAGCGGTTATCAGCAGCAGGGGCTTGAGGTGTGGCTCGAGCTGGGATTGCAGTCCGCCTTTGATGATACGCTGGAGCGGGTAAATCGCGGTCATGGCTTCGCTGAATATATCGACGCGGTGGGCCGGGCAAAAGAGCGGGGAATCCCGGTCTGCTGTCACCTCATCGTTGGACTCCCGGGTGAAGGCAGAGAACGTGCCCTGGCGAGCCTTCGGCAGGTAGTTGAACTCGGGGTGGATGGGTTGAAACTGCACCCTCTGCATGTTGTCAAGGGGACTCGTCTGGCGAACCAGTGGCGAAGGGGAGAATATCCCCCCCTCACCTGCGAAGAGTATATCTCTATCGCCTGCGAAATGATCGAGCAGACCCCCCCGGCTGTGGTATATCACCGGGTCACAGGGACCGCCTCACGGGATATTCTGCTGGCGCCGGCATGGTGCGCGAAAAAGTGGGCGATACTGAACGGCATCGAGCGCGAGCGGGCACGGCGCGGCAGCCGACAGGGGCAGGGTCATTCTGCGGCTGAGCCTCGATCGTTTGAAATCAGCCGGAAGCTGCGGGTGGGCTCGAATGGACCGTAAGCGGATTTCATGCGTAGCAACAGCATCGACAGAGGGGATGCCGCATTGACGACCACCAGCGTGGTCTCCGGTCCACCACCGGAAAATACCGGGGAAGAGAGGATCAGCCCCAGCAGCAGGCTGGGGAGAGTTTGTCCCCGCAAACTTTCTATTGGGCCGGGGAAGTTGCCCCGCTCCTGGGTTCTTTCGGGGCCTTGTACCAGCTCAGTTTCTCCTGTAGTTCGACCACCTTGCCAACGATGATCAGGGTAGGGGGTTTGGGCTTCTCACGCTCCACGATCTCCTGGATATTGGAGAGGGTGCCGGTGAAGACCCGTTGATTCTCGGTGGTGCCCTGCTGCACCAGTGCCACCGGCATCTCCGGCGACACGCCATGAGCTATCAGCTCACGGCAGATCACCGGTAACCCGAGCAGCCCCATGTAGAACACCACAGTCTGGTTCGGCTGGGCCAGCTGATTCCAGTTAAGATTCATGCTGCCATCTTTCAAATGCCCGGTGACGAAGGTAACCGACTGGGCATAGTCACGGTGGGTCAGCGGGATCCCGGCGTAAGCGGCGCAGCCGGAGGCGGCAGTGACGGCGGGTACCACCTGGAAGGGGACACTCTCGGAGGAGAGGGTGTCGATCTCCTCGCCACCACGACCAAAGATGAAAGGGTCTCCGCCCTTGAGGCGAACCACTCGCTTGCCCTCTTTTGCCAGACGCACCAGCAGCTGATTGATCTCCTCCTGGCGCATGGCGTGGTGGTCGCGCTCCTTGCCTACATAGATTCGCTCTGCATCTCTCCGGGTCATCTCCAGGATCGGTTTTGCCACCAGCCGGTCATAGACCACGACATCTGCCTGCTGCATCAACCGCAGGGCGCGAAACGAAAGCAGATCAGGATCGCCGGGGCCTCCGCCAACGAGATAGACCTCGCCCATGATGGTGTCCGGGCTGTTCTCCTCCAGAGCACGCTGCATGGCGGCATCGGCCTCTTCCATGTGACCGGAGAATACCCGCTCCGCAATACCACTGCTGAGCACGTTCTCCCAGAACAGCCGGCGATCGGAGGGTTTGCGGAAGCGCTGCTTGACCTGCTCCCGGTAGCGGCGTGCCAGCTCTGCCAGGCGCCCGTAACCGGCCGGGATCAGTGTTTCGAGGCGGGTGCGGATGAGGCGGGCCAGCACCGGGGACGCCCCACTGGTGGATACTGCTGCGACCACTGGAGAGCGGTCGATGATGGAAGGGACGATAAACGAGCAGAGTGCTGGCTGGTCCACTACATTGACCGGTATGTGGCGCCGATCCGCATGTTCGGATACGGTACGGTTGACCGCAGGGTCATCGGTGGCGGCGATGACCAGACGGCAATCCGCCAGATCCTCTTCTTGATACTCTCTTGCCAGGTGCTCTATCTTGCCATGCTCTTTCAGCAATTCGAGTTCCTGGGTGATTCGGGGTGCCACAACCCGGATTCTGGCAGCTGCTTTGAGCAGCAGTACCACCTTTCGTGCCGCCACTTCACCGCCGCCGACGATCAGACAGGGCTGTTTTCTGATGTTGAGAAAGATGGGAAGAAAATCCATTGTAAACCCGCTAAGCTCGTAATTTGGCTGGCCGAGTTGATAGTACTCTGTCAACCTGATGATTAGTAAAGTCGCGCGAACTCTAACATGGGGTGATCAGACGGGACAAACCCAGCAGCAGTTCTGAATCCGGATTAGATCCTGGGGGCTCTGTTGTCAGGGTGACAATTGCTGGATTAGAAAGGGATACTTGCATATATCAGGGATCCAGTAATATACTAAAATACTTGGTTATTCACGTTGAAGAGGAATAGTTTCAGGTGGTAAAAGAGATAGATTCCAAAGAGCTGGAGAAGAGGCTTTTAAAAAATGAGGACCTTTATCTACTCGATATTCGTAGCGAGGCGGAGGTGATGCATGGAATGTTGCCGAACTCCGAGCATCTGCCCATGCACCTTATCCCAGTGCGTATGATGGATTTTCCCAAGGACAGGGATATCGTCCTCTATTGTCGCAGCGGCGCACGTTCCTATCATGCCTGCAGATTCATGATGCAGCAGGGTTTTAGCAATGTGATCAACCTGAAAGGTGGCATCATCGATTGGGCTCGCAACGGATTGGAGATTGCGCCGATGGCAGAGGTCTGAGCCATTGCCGGGGCAGGAGTAAACAGGCGAAGTAAAGGTTAATTGACCCTTATCACTTGCGTTTCCCGGACAGTTAGAATATAAGATAAGGCTGATTTACCTACACACAAAATGCAAAATTTCTGGAGGTTGCAAAAATGGCTGATTTCGATCAAGAACTGGACGCCAGCGGACTGAACTGCCCCCTGCCGATTCTGCGCGCCAAAAAGAGCCTTGCCGGTTTGTCGGTCGGGCAGGTATTGCACATCATTGCCACCGATCCCGGTTCGGTAAAAGACTTCGAAGCCTTTGCCAAGCAGACTGGTAACGAGTTGATGGAGTCAAAGGAAGAAGGCGGTAAATTTCACTTCCTGATCAAGAAGGCGTGAGCTAACTGACCTCGAATCAACCCTCAACAATTCATTCAGGAGGAGGTTCTGATGCAAGAGAAGAAATTAGCCATTATTGCGACCAAGGGCTCGCTCGACTGGGCCTACCCGCCATTCATCCTGGCATCCACCGCCTCTGCGCTCGGTTACGATACAGAGATCTTCTTTACTTTTTACGGGCTGCAACTGCTGCGTAAGAAACTGGCACTGGAAGTGACCCCGCTGGGTAACCCCGGCATGCCCATGCCCATGGGCATGGACAAGTGGTTTCCAGTGGCGCTGACCGCACTGCCGTTTATGCAGGCGCTAATGACCAGCATGATGAAGAAGAAGATGGCGAGTAAGGGCATAGCCAGCCTGGAAGAGTTGCGTGAGCTTTGCCAGGAAGCAGAAGTAAGGCTTATTGCCTGCCAGATGACGGTCGATCTGTTCGATATGAATCCGGCAGACTTCATCGACGGCATAGAGTATGCGGGCGCTGCCCGTTTCTTCGAGTTTGCCGGTGAAAGTGATATCTGTCTCTATATCTGACAACCAGCTGTAGTTCCGGATAGAAAGCCGCCCCAGCAGTGGGGCGGTTTTTTTTGGCAACTCAAAAACCAGTCTCGATGCCCGCAGGCGTGACGGAACATCATCAAAACGCGATGTTCACCTGCGCACTGACGATATCCACGCTGGCATCATAATCACCCTTCAAGTTTCCCCGGGGGAAGTTCTCATCCCCCGGCGCACCGGCGCTCTTGTCGATCTTGGGGTCTTTGACCCACAGGTGGGAATAGCCGATGTCGAAGCTGAAGGTCTCGGAGAACCTGTAGCCGGCCCCAAGGGAGAGCCAGAGCCGATCCTCATCGGGGATGCGTGCCCCTCTGTCGTTCTTATTGGGAACCGGGCTTTCGTCGTAGGCGGTGCCGACCCGCAGGGTCCACTGGCTGTTGGGTGAATAGCTGGCACCCAGTGAGTAACGGTTGGTGTCGTTCCAGTTCATGGTCTCGACCCCGTCCGGCAGGCTGCTGTCAAACTGGAAACGCAGTTCGTCCAGATCACTCCAGCCGGTGCGGCTGAAGTCTGCCATCACTGCCCATTGCGGATTGAACTGATGGAAGGCGCTGATCGAGAGGGTCCAGGGGAGGTCGACGTCAGCCTTGGTGTTGGTCCTGCTGAACGTAGACTTAAGCTGGGCGGGGACATCCCGGAAACGGGTGTTTCCCTTTATCGTATAATCGATCTTCGAGCGGTAGTGGATGCCGACACGGCTCTTTTCTGTCACATCGAACAGGGCCCCCAGGTTGTATCCCCAGCCCCAGTCATCCCCGGTTATCTTGGATTCACCATCGGCCAGAGTGGATCCTCCACCTAGCAGCCCGAAATCGAATGCATTGGTGAGTTCTGCATCGATGTACTGGGCACTGATGCCACCGCCGAGACTGAGTCGATCATGCACCTTGTAGGCGATGGAGGGGTTGATATTGATGGTCCTCACTTCTGACTTGAGGGCATAGTAGCGGCCTGCCCAGCCATCGTTGTATTTGGTCGACAGACCGAAGGGGGCGTTGACGCCGAGGCCGAGAAACAGCTTGTCATTAATCTGCTGGCTCAGGTAGAGGTTCGGGACCACCCCGGTCTCGCCGGCATCACCGCCATCCCCCGTAAGCGGCACACCGACCGCCGTGCTCGATCCTTTGTTGTTGAATTTTGCCTCCGGCATCACCAGGTGCGCAGCGAGACTTATCCGGGTGCCCTGCAGTCGGGTCATGCCCGCTGGATTGAAATAGATGGTGGTTGCATCCTGGGCCTGGGCGGATCCACCGGCAAAGGCGGTGCCCATGCCGGAGGCACTCTGCTCGATCAGTTGGAATCCGGAAGCCATGACCTGCCCGGAGGTGCAGATCACCACCGTGCTGAAGAGGAAAGCCAGCCTCTGAAGCAGTTGTGATTTATCGCTATACAATGTGGCTTCTCCCAAGATGCTTTGAAAAATGGTCCGATAAACCCTGCATTAACCGATCTGAGCGTAATGGATATTTTTAGAAAATTCCAGCTATTTCAGTTAGTTTAGAGGTAATTCAATTCTGGTATATATGAGAGAGACATGGTATAAGTTTATTTTATCTTCGGGACAGCTCCGAGGGGTTCCCGGTCAAGGCTGCACGGGAGAATGCAATAATGCCGGGAGCAGGGTGCGTGTTGTATAGTCCAGCTGTGTGTCTGGCAGGGGTGATCGAAGCATCTCGTTCATTTTTCGGATTGGATATTCGCAGGATAGCGATGGGACATTTATATGGCAGACCGTAGGCTCCAGGTTTTTTTTACCGTGGCACGCCTTTTGAGTTTTACCAAGGCGGCAGAGTCACTTCATATGACGCAGCCGGCGGTAACTTTTCAGGTACGCCAGCTGGAAGAGTATTTCAATACCCGGCTGTTCGACCGTACCCACAACCGTATTTCACTGACCGAAGCCGGGGGGCGGGTCTACGAGTACGCAGATAAGATTTTCGAGCTCTACACTGAGATGGACAACTCGATCAGGGAGATGACCGGGGAGATCAGCGGTTCCGTCACCATCGGTGCCAGTACCACGATTGCTGAATATATGCTTCCTGCCCTGCTTGGAAACTTCAAGACCCAGTATCCGGATATCAATATCCACCTCAAGGTATCCAACACCGACGGTATCGTCTCAATGGTCGAGAACAATACGATCGATCTGGGAGTAGTGGAGGCGCCTGTCGCGAACAAGAACCTGGTGGTGGAGACCTGCAGCTCCGATAAACTGGTGGCCATCGTCCCTCCCGGGCATGAGGCGATGGGGCGGGAAAACCTCACCTATGAAGACCTGATCAAATACCCCTTCATCTGTCGGGAGGAGGGATCGGGCACACGAGAGGTGATCAACGACTATCTCGACGCCATGAGCAGTGAAGGAGAGGCGTTGAAGATATCCATGGAGCTCGGCAGTCCGGAAGCGGTCAAGGGAGCGGTAGAGGCCGGCATGGGGATCTCGGTGGTCTCTCTCGCTACAGTGCAGAAGGAGTTGAAATTGGGTACGCTGGTGGCAATCGGCCTGGATCCGCCCCTGGAACGTCCGTTTTCGTTCGTCCACCAGAAGCAGAAATTCCGTGTCCGTGTGATGGAAGAGTTGCTGTTCTTTGCTCAGGACTACTGTAAGGACCATCAGGCCTCGAATAAAGGCTAATGCTCCCTCCCAAGAAGAACCGGCCCGCAAAGCAGCAGACGTTACTGAAACTCTATTCCAGTCTGGATCTGCCGGGACAGACGACGCTGCTCGAGTTTGCGGAGTTTCTGGCCGGGAAGCGGGCGGCAGCGGAGCCGGATACAGAACAGGGGCCTGCGGAACCCAGACCCATCCCCCGTCCCGACAAAGAGACAGTTATCGGAGCGATAAAACGTCTCTCGGGCACCTATTACATGCTGGATCGATCTGATCTTCTCACTGAGAGCTCATCTCTGATGTCGGCCCACATGATGCACGGCCGCAAGGCTCCCGAAGTGATCGACGATCTGGAGGCAATATTTTCCAGCTACTATGCCACGCATGTCTCAGATAAAGAGAAGTTGCTGGTGGGAAAAGAGAAATGAACGTGTAAGGTCAGACATTTCAGGTAGTACATATCAAATACGTAACTTCTCAATAAGTGCGGGCAATAATCTAAAATGTAGGGTGTATCAAGCGGAGCGGATACACCAGGCTAGGTCGCGTTGGTGGATCCGTCGCTGCGCTCCTTGATCCACCCTACCCGTTCGCCCC
>JAUUYI010000226.1 GCA_030590525.1 Sedimenticola sp.
GGACCACTGGGCCCCACCCCAGGCCCGGATGACACCCGGCCTCCCTACCCGGCCTGAGATCCCCAGGATGATCACGCCAACCGCAATGAAAGAGAGCCAGAACCCGGGAGAGAGTACCGCAAACGGGTCGATGATGAGCACGGCGAGGAGCGCGGAGAAGAGGCTGCGCGAGGGCTGAAGCTCCCGCTTCGATAAATTGGCACCGAGGCCAATTGTAAGCATGATCAGTGCGCGCTGGGTCGGCACTGAAAAGCCGGCCAGCGCCGCATAGACGGCACCGGCAAACAGCGCGGCCAGCGCCCCGGCCTGGGGTGCCGGCAGGAACAGCAGACAGCGTTCCGAGCACCGCCAGAGCCTCCCCCAGAGGAGATAGGCCAAGCCGGCAACGATACCGATATGCAATCCGGAGATGGCGATCAGATGGCTGGTGCCGGTGCGCCGGAACAGTTCCCATGCGTCAGCGGAGAGGCCACTGCGATCACCAATCACCAGTGCCTTCAACAGACCGGCGACCTCCGGGTCCCAGGTGCTTTGCTGTATTCGTGCGGCAATTTTCAGGCGCAGCCGCTGTAGCCAGTACCCAGGTGGGCTGGCGGTGATCTGACGGTTGAAGGGACTCGTTCTGATATAACCCGTGGCCCGGATGCCATTTCGAAACAGCCACTCTTCATAGTCGAATCCCCCAGGGTTCATAAAGCCGTGGGGTTGTTTCAGCCGCACCAGGAACTGCCACTGCTCACCAGGGATCAACACAGAAGGATTATGATACCAGCTAAGCCTCACCTTTCCCGGCGAGGGGTACTGTTTATCATCGACAGAGAGTCGTTCGATGGCGAATTCGAAACGGCTGTGATCATCAGTGACGACGGGCAGTGATATGACCGTGCCCACTGCAGTAACATCCAGCCCTTCCAGTTCGGCAGGGAGAAAGTAGATCAGCGTCCAGTGTGCATGAAGAAGTGCCCAGAAAAAACCCAGAGCGACGGCAGTGGCTACCCTCACCCGCGGTAACCACCAGAAAATGGCTGCCAACGGCAGCAGCAGTGCCAGCCACAATGGATCCGGCAGTGTCTCCTGCAACTACAGCAGGAGAACACCCACCGTAAAGGCGATAGTTCCTGTTATCATACCCCGTCCCTGGGTGGATGAATAAGGTCAGCGAAAGTCTACCCCCCCTGGTCAGGCAAATCCATATTTTGCTGGACAGATTCAGGGCTATGGAAAAAAGGGGGTGCGCATGATCAAATAAAAGGCTAGGCCTCTGTCTGAGCAGCAATGCCAAAACACATCATCAAACGCTATACACCGGCTCATGACACCATCCGGAACAACCGGCATCTGCGGGTATTCGGCCGGTTTCTACACGACCCAAACCTCTGGCACATGAACCGCCGGTCGGTTTCCGGCGCTTTTGCCATCGGCCTGTTCTGGGCGTTCATCCCCATACCCTTTCAGATGATCGCCGCTGCTGCGACTGCTATTCCAAGCCGGGTAAACCTCCCCATCTCCGTTGCCCTGGTCTGGATCAGCAATCCGCTCACCATGCCAGCAATGTTCTATTTCAATTATCTGGTAGGTACCTGGCTACTGGGGACGCCAAACCACCCCATGGAAACAGAGCTGACCAGGGAATATTTTGTGCAAAGTATGGAGCAGATCTGGCTGCCGCTCTATTTCGGCAGTCTGCTGTGTGCCACCATCGCAGCCGTGGCAGGCTATTGCTGCATGCGCCTGCTGTGGCGACTGCACGTAGTGAGCCAATGGCAGAAACGCAAGCATGCCAAAGACCCGGCCGGCTGAATCGGGCTTACGCCGGGCCTTCCACGAGAACACCATCCTCCAGGTGCAGTACCCGGTCCATGCGGTTGGCGAGGCCGGGATCGTGGGTCACCACTACGAAACTGGTCTCGATCTCCCGGTTCAGCTCCAGCATCAGTCCGTAAACCTGCTCTGCGGTCTTCCGGTCCAGATTACCGGTGGGTTCGTCCGCCAGCACACAACTCGGATTGTTGACCAGGGCACGGGCAACGGCGGCGCGCTGACGCTCACCCCCGGAGAGCTCTCCAGGTTTGTGCTGGAGCCGTTCACTCAGACCGACCCGCCCCAGTATCTGCCGGGCCCGCTCTCGTGCCACCGCTACCTCAGCGCCGCCTATCAATAGTGGCATAGAGACATTCTCAAGGGCGGTAAACTCCGGCAGCAGGTGGTGAAACTGATAAACGAAGCCCATGGTCCGGTTACGCAGCTGCCCCCGTGCCCGGTTGCTGAGTTGCCCGAGGTTCTGGCCATCGAGCCAGATCACTCCGCTGCTGGGTAGATCCAGCCCACCCAGGCAGTGCAGCAGGGTGCTCTTTCCAGAGCCGGAACTGCCCACGATGGCAACCCGTACTCCTCGCTCGATACACAGGTCGACACCTTTCAACACATCCACCTGTAACTGCCCGTCCACGAAGGCACGTACCAGCCCCTGACACTCCAGTATTGGTCCGTCATTCATAACGCAGTGCCTCTGCGGGCTGAATACGGGATGCCTTCCATGCCGGATAGAGAGTGGCCAGCAGAGTGATCAGGAAGGCACTTATGCTGATCATGAACACATCATTCCATTGCAGGTCGGACGGCAGGGAACTGATGTAATAGATACTGGGGTCGAGAAAACTGATGCCCAACTGCTGTTCGACCCACTTGACGATCTGTTCCAGGTTGAGGGAGAGCGCAATTCCACCCGCGATGCCAAGCAGCGTCCCGACCAGGCCGATGGTGGCACCCTGGATGATGAAGATGCCCATGATGCTGGCGGGTGATGCTCCCAGAGTGCGCAGGATGGCGATATCACTCTGTTTATCGGTCACAACCATCACCAGTGTGGAGACGATATTGAAGGCCGCCACCGCAACGATCAGGAAGAGTATCAGCCCCATCATCCGCTTTTCTGTCTGCAGGGCACTGAAAAAGTTACGGTGCTCGTTGGTCCAGTCACTGACCCGGTAGATCCCTGGAAACTGGTTGGCCAGTTCTCTGGATACTTTGGGGGCCAGATAGAGATCATCCAGCTTCAGGCGGATACCGGTGACACCACCACCCAGTTGCAGCAGTTTTGCCGCATCCCGAATATTCACCAGTGCCACACTGCGGTCATACTCACCCATGCCGACTTCGAAGATGCCGCTGATCTTGAACCGTTTCAGCCTGGGCATGGTTCCGATCGGGGTGACCCTGACCTGTGGGGTAACCACGGTCACCTTGTCTCCCACTCCTACTCCCAGTGTATTGGCCAGTTCCCGGCCAAGGATAATTCGGTAGCTCCCCTGTTCAAGATCGTCCAGATGGCCCTTGACCATATTTTCTCCCACGTCGGAGACCCGGGGCTCATAATCTGGCATGATGCCGCGAAGCATCGCCCCGCTTACCCTGCGCCCGTTCACCAGCATGGTCTGGGCCTCGACGAACGGGGCCTCTCCAATGACATGCTGGTGTTGATCGGCCAGACGCATTGCCTCCCTCCAATCCTGCAAATTACCGTTGTAGGCGGAGACGGTGGCATGGGAGGCCATACCCAGTATCCGCTCGCGTATCTCCTTGTGAAATCCATTCATAACAGAGAGCACGGTAATCAGTGCCACGATACCGAGCATGATGCCGAGGGTGGAGGTCAGGGAGATAAACGAGATGAAGTGATTGCGTCGCTTTGCACCGAAATAGCGCAAACCGATATAGATTTCCAGTGGCTTGAACATAGAGCGGTGAATTAGAACATATCCTGATAGAGGGTTGTAAGTTAATTCCGGAACTGGAGGGAAATCCAGGTTAAGGCTATATTATGGCTGCGGAAAAATGGAAAATCAGAGAGGAATTCGGACTATGAAGTTATTTGCCGCAATAATGCTGCTGGGTATCCTGATATCTGTCAACCCGGTCGCCAATACGGAGGAACTACTGCTCGATTCGATCAGTAACAGGCCACCGAACAACGCTCAGGGTGTGTCCAGACCATATCGGCGGGAAAGCATGACCCAGGTTCGGCGTAAATACGGAAAACCGCTGGAAATCATTCCCCAGGTAGGAGAGCCGCCGATAACGCGCTGGATATACGACAGATACACAGTCTATTTTGAAAACCAGTACGTCATCCACTCGGTAGTCCATCACCCCTGAAGGTTTATACCAAAGCGCATTAAAACAACATATATTTTAAACTCGTACAGCGCCGCATAAGTAGCGATGAAGAATATGTTGGGTTACGGCGCGCTCACAATCTGATGATAACTTGAAATATCAGCGAGATGCGCGCCTAACCCAACCTACATTATATTCACGGGCACTTGCGCGGTTCCGTACTAGTCGTCA
>JAUUYI010000325.1 GCA_030590525.1 Sedimenticola sp.
AAGGGACGGGCCGTGGTGATTGACCCGGATGTGTTCGCGGTGAAGGATGTGTGGGATCTATTGTCCCGGGACATGCAGGGCAAGGCGGTCATGTGTCGTATGCGGGCCGGTCCCAAGGGATATATCGATCACTGTAAAGCGAGCAGTGTGATGTTGCTGGATTGTGCCAGACTCCAGCACTGGAAGGTGGAAGAGCAGTTCAATGACATGTTCGACGGCACCCGTGACTATCAGCCCTGGGTCTGCCTCAAATACGAAGACCCTGATACCATCGGCATGATCGAAGAGGAATGGAACGACTTCGACAAGCTCACCAGTGAGACGCGGATGATTCACAATACGCGCCGTCGCACCCAGCCCTGGAAGGCCGGGTTGCCCCTGGATTGGCGGC
Organism: Sedimenticola sp.; assembly: GCA_030590525.1. Classification (GTDB taxonomy): domain Bacteria; phylum Pseudomonadota; class Gammaproteobacteria; order Chromatiales; family Chromatiaceae; genus JAUXBK01. The sequence continues at coordinate 392 of JAUUYI010000325.1, forward strand.
CGGCCGAGAAATTCCGGCTGTTTCCGCCGTTGGGCTGGTTGATGCGGGCCCGCCGCAAACTGTTTGGTGAGTATGGGCTGCTGGGCAACTACAAGGAGCACCCCGACTCCAATCAAGAGCAGTTCTTTTTCGGTCTGTTGAAAGAACTGGTGGAGAATGGCACCGTTACCGAGGAGATGATTCGTCTGGAGATGCACCAGAACCACGTCCGGCACGATGCCTTCGATGTGCTGGAGCGGACACCTCCGCTAGCCCTGCCTCCAGGTCCGCCGATGGATCTCCCCGCCGCCTGACTCCCTCCTTTTCCCCTCTCTACAAAGAAGGGGGGATCAAGGGGGTTGAAATAAGGATTTGACCCGCGCTGTTGCCTGCTCCAGGTCACTCAATGGGGCTGTAACTCTCTTTTCCTCAAAGGGCTGACCGAGCCAGGCAGCCCTTCCACTCTCTATCAGATGGCGGTGCATGATCGCCACGTCCCTGCGCATCCGGTTTGGGCCGATGCTCTGAGCCAGTCGATGCGTAATGGGCTTCCAGCGGTAACTCTCCCCCCGCCGCCACCAGAGGCGCTGGTCGACCCGTTCGGGTTCACGGCTGGCACCGTTGCAGCGGAGTGGCATCGGGTGGCAACCCGGGTCGAATATGTGGACTGGCCGGCCGGTTGCACAGGCCTCGGCCAGCATGGAGATACTCTCGCCGGTGACGATGAAGCGATCGGCAAGCCCAAGATAGCCGAAGTAGGGGTTGTCGTTGGCCCCTGGTTTCCAGCGATAGAAAAAAGAGGGTGCGTCGATGCAACTTTCGAGCGTCTCTACCACGCTCTCTGGTGTCCGCGCACTGGTGGTGACGAGCAGTGTCCCGCCCGCCTTCCTGGCCATGGCACTCGCCTCACCGGCCAGACAGGCAGCGCGCCTGTTGTCGAACACGTATGGGCCGCTGTCACCTCCCACCAGCAGTGCCAGATAGGGGTGTGGCAGGTGCGCCAGCTGAGGGCGCAGACGGGTGGCCGCTTCATCTATGGTCCCGGTATCGGTTCGGTGCAGCGGTAGGGTGTTGATGAGCACGTTGGCACCGGCGGGGACCTGATACTGGGGGGTCGTAATCACCAGGTCGAATGCTTCCGGTGCCGTCCAGGGCCGCCCTATATGCACCACTCTGGTATTGTTGCCCGACTGTTTACGTATCCAATGTGCCACCGGCTCGTTTCTTCGCCCGGCGGTGATGATGAGGTCCGGCCATGGCGGGGTGAGGGGCGTTGATCCGTCCCTGCGCAGTCCAGCCAGGGAGGGGGGCAGTAACAGGTTAGTGAGCAGCTCTGTGGAGCGGTACTTCAGCTGCTTTATCTGATGCCCCCAGGACAGGGTCTCGGCGAGTGCCAGTATCTGACTGTTGTCACCCGCCTTATGGCCCATGAGGAGCCAGGTAATGGGGGTATCTGTCTGGGACTTTGGGTCGTTCACGAACCCTCTGTTCCCGGACAGCTGGAGGGGGTGGCTGCAGAAAAAACAGATGGAGAGGGGATGCTAACCGATCTCATTTGCTGGTCGATGCCTGCTCCCCCGGCGAGATGCCACTGACATAGAGAGATACCCCGGCGATCTCCAGTTCGGTAAGTTTGCTGGCAATGGTGTACATGATGGTGTTGTCGTTGGTCCTGACCCGCTGATCGAAGGCCTGCAACTGGTCTTCCACATAGCGTTTGTGCTGTCCCGCCAGTCGTGGCAGCTGGTCCGTTCCCAGGCCCTCCTGACCGTGGCAGGAGGCACAGGAAGGGATGCCCGAGAATTTGTTGCCCTTGAGGAAGATGTACTCACCCACTGCAGCCAGTGCTTTGTCCCGCACCCTGTGTGAGAGGGCAGGCTTGGCGCTGAAGTACTCCGCCAGCGCTTCGATCTGCTCGTTTGTCAGCCCTTTGGCCATCTCATTCATGGTGTCACTCTTGCGTAACCCATCCCGGAAGTTTCTCAGCTGTTTTCTCAGGTAGTCGAGATTCTGACCTGCCAGTCTTGGGTAGATAGCGCTGGATGCTTCACCTTCCGTACCATGGCACAGGTGGCATTTTTCCTCGACCAGGGAGATAGCCACTCCATTGTCAGCGGCTTGTGCGTTTCCTGCAGCGATCAGTATCAGGGTTATTGCGATGGGGAGTCTCGACATGGGTTTCATCCTCTCTGTCTGTTGAGCCGTGTCATCCGTATGATACGCTTGTCAGCCCCGTGAGACATGCATTGGCCCTCCTCCACCCTGAACCGAGCGGATTTTGATGGGCACGCTGCGCTTTGCCCATCCTACACAACTCGGTTCAGGGTGGAGAAGGGCCAATGCATGTATCACGGGGCTGACAAGCGTATCATGCGGGTGACACGGCCCAACAGATAGAGAGGATGAAACCCATGTCGAGACTCCCCATCGCAATAACCCTGATACTGATCGCTGCAGGAAACGCACAAGCCGCTGACAATGGAGTGGC
>JAUUYI010000242.1 GCA_030590525.1 Sedimenticola sp.
GCGGCCCTTGATCAACTCTGCAGTACGTTCAGAATCAACCTGGACACCGAAAACCTCCAGACTCCCGCCCTCGAAAGCAAGCACTCCGGCGATGGCCTTCATCAGGCTGCTTTTACCCGCGCCGTCCGGGCCAATCAGCCCGTAGATCTCGCCGGGATGGATAGTCAGGTCCACGCCTTTCACCGCTACCCGTTTGCGGTAACGCTTGCAAAACCCCTGGACCTGAACGACAGGCGCCGCTTGTGGGCTGTTCACCAGCGCGGCTTCGCCCACGGCGCATCCTCCTGCCAACGAATCACGGCATCGGCGGGCAGCCCCGGTGCCAGCCGATGTTTCGGGTTTTCGTCAAGGTAGAGCTTGACGGCGTAGACCAGCTTGACGCGCTCGTCAGGTGTCTGCACCTCCTTCGGCGTGAACTCGGCCCGGGAGGCGATGTAACGTACTGTGGCGCGTACCGGCTCATCCGGGAAGGCATCGATATAGACACGGGCCGGAAGGCCAAGGCGCACCTTGCCGATCTCCTTCCCGGGGACATAGACCTTGAGGTAAAGACGGTCCAGATCGACAATATCGAACAGCGGAGCACCCCCTGCCACCACCTCTCCCTCATCTATGATACGGGTGGTGATAATACCCGACGCCGGGGCGCGGATAGTCAGATCACCCTGCACACTGCGTACTTCGGCCAGCGCCGCCTCCGCCTGTACCACCTGTGCCTCAAGCGTCTTCAACTCACCTTCCCGGGTCTTGATACGCGCCCATCCAAGTTCATCCTCCGCCAGTCGCTTTTGCGCCTGGGTCAGCGCCGCCATCGCAGTGGCAAACTCGGCACGCGCCACCGTCCAGGCCAAGTCAGCCTCTTCAGCGCTGTGCTTCGCCACCGTGCCTTTTTCCACCAATTTCTTCATTCGGGCGGCATCCTTACGGGCCTGGTGGGTGCTCGCCTTCGCCGCAGCCAATGCAGCCTCGGCATGGGCGATCCCTGCATTGGCAGTTTCTATTTTTAGAGGGACCTCCTGCTTCAACACCTCAAGTGCCATGCCTGCCGCCTTGAATTGAGCCTTTTGAGCAACCAAGGCAGCTTGTGCCTGATCCACTCTGGCACTCACCTGGGCATCATCAAGTCTTGTCAGAATCTGCCCCTTTTCCACTGAGTCCCCTTCACGGGCCGCAAGATCGACAATCCTTCCCGGCACCTTGCTGGCCACCGTGTAGTGATCACCCTCGATGCGCCCGTTGGCCTGAACCAGTCCCTCGGGCAGCGGTTCCTGACGCCCCCAGAACCACCAGGCAGTCAGCGCGGCTGCACCCACGATAACCAGCAGGAGTGTGATAGCGATGTTTTTTGTCTGGCGGTTCATCTCTTATCCCCCACGTTCATAATTCACCCACCGTATATCTCGGTTCATATGAAAGAATGCTAGCGTTTTCCCTGCTTTCCGCTACGCAAGATCGAAAACAACAACCAGACACCACCAACCACCGCACCGCCAAAACCGAGCAGACCGAAAAAGGGCAAGCCCAGCAATGTAGGACCACCCTGCACGGTCATGACGATGGATGAACCCACGATCAATGCGGCGATAACAGTGCTCATTGCCAGCCGGCTGAACGATTGATCCACGCGATCCGCAAAGCGGTCCAGACGATCGACATCGACATTGATCCTGAATGCGCCTCTCCTGATGGCCCGTAGCAGTTGCCGCAGGTCTTTCGGTAGCCCCGTGAGCAGGCCGACTGTGCCGGCAAACCCCTGCCAGCCACGCCTTGCCAGGGCGTCCGGGGTGAAACGGGCCAGCACGGCACGGTGAAGGAAGGGTGCAGCCTCAGCCACCATATCGAAATCCGGATCGAGCTGACGACCCATGCCTTCGAGCGTGATGAACGCCTTGGTCAGCAGCGCCAGGTCGGGCGGCAGGGCAAGTTCATGGTCTCGCAACAGTGCGGTCAGCTCGGCAATCATGGCCGGCAGATTGATCTGTTTCAGGGAGACACCGTGATATTGATCCACGAAGGCGTCGATCTCGATCGCCAGCGTCTGGGTATCCACCCGGACATCCCCCGCCCAGTCGAGCAGCACCTCAACGACCCGGCCTGCATTCTGCTCCACCAGACCCTGGAGGAGGTCTACCACTTGATTGCGCCGCTCCTCGGAGAGACGTCCAACCATGCCGAAGTCAATGAAGGCAATACGGTCTCCCGGCAGGTAGAAGACGTTGCCGGGATGAGGATCGGCGTGAAAAAAGCCATCCTCCAGGATCATTTTCAGCACCGCCTGTGCTCCGCGACGCGCCAGGGTTTTTCGATCCAGACCGGCCTCACCCACCGCTTCGAGGTCCTGGCCAGGGATACCGTCCATAAACTCCTGCACGTTCAATCGCTCGCCGCTCCACTCCCAGTAGACCTTGGGAACTACGATCTCTGGATGTTCCTCGAAGCTGGCGGCGACCCGCTCTGCATTCCGACACTCTGCGGCCAGGTCCAGTTCGCGGCGCAGTGACAGGGTGAACTGTCGCACCACCTCCTGTGGCCGGAAACGCCTGAGGTCGGGGGCCTCCGTCTCCGTAATCTTCGCCATGCGCTGCAACAGACGCAGGTCGGACTCGATCGTCGGCCGGATTCCGGGCCGCCGCACCTTGACCACCACCTCCGTACCATCCTTCAAGCGGGTGCGATGCACCTGGGCAATGGAGGCGGCTGCCAATGGTTCGGGGTTCAGATCGGTAAAGATCTCCTCCAGCACACCTCCCAAATCGGCTTCCAGCTGTTGGCGGATCTCTTCAAACGGCACCGGGGGCACCCGATTCTGCAACTTTTCGAATTCCTCGATCCACTCGGGGGGGAACAGATCCATGCGGGTTGCAAGGATCTGGCCCAACTTGATGAATGTCGGACCCATCTCCTCCAGGGCACGGCGGACTCTCGCGGGTGGCTCCAGCTGGGCCAACTCTGTCGCCTGTTTCCAGTGCAGCACCTTACCTGCACGTTCCAGCGCACCGGCCATTCCCAACCTGCGCACCATATCCCCGAAACCGTAACGAATCAGAATTGAGGCAATATCGTGCAGACGCCCTAGATCACGTGCGGCACTAAGGGCTTCCCAAAGCATTAGTCGCTCTTATCCTGTGATTTTTCGTTCGGCTTGGCTTCAACATCGACCGACGGATGCAGGCTATCAGCAATGCCTTTCAGCATACCGGAGGTGAGTTGCGCCAGCAGAGACCCTGTTGTTTTTGCCGACTCTGCGCCAGACTCAAGCTGGGCCTTGCCGGCGCCAGTGACCTGTTCAACAAGATCCGTCAGGCCCTCCTTGAGCTGCGTTCCCACGGCAGTCCCGCTATGTTGCGCATGTTCAGCGAGATCGTGCAGAATGATAGAGACCTGATCTTTGCCTCCTTTAGCCGTATCGCGTAGCGTTTCCAGAAACAACTCTTCCAATCCCTGCATGTCATCCAGCATCTGTTTAAGATCATGGGAGGAGAACTCTTCTCCCCGACCTGTGGCTTCTTCCAATGCAAGCTTCGACGCCACAGCTGCCTTAGACAGCGCTTCATCCAGGCCGGATACCGCCTTATCCAGTATTTCCTTGGCCCCAGAGCCATGGCTTTCTGCACCCATTCCCGCGCCTTTCAGCACTGCGCTTGCCACCTGTCGTACCGATTCCGTATCCAGTTCGCCCTCGGTCAGGGCCTTGAGCGTGATACGCCGTACGGTTTCCTTCACGTCATGGCCCGTTTCTACCGCTCCTTTGATTTCATCCTGGAGCACCTCATTGTTTCTCAACTCGCTTTCATCTTTTTTCATCACACTTCTCCTATGGCTATGCACCAGTGTTCTATTCATGTGTCGCTTGAACCGTCTCGCTCCTTGAGTGTGGCATCATCAGACCCGGTACAGCAGGGGCACCCTCAGCAGAGTAAGTAGTGCCGAACTCATGGCGCCGAAGATGAGCATGATAGCCAACCCGTCGAACATCAGGACGGGGATCATAAGCTCGGTGCTGAGTGTCAAAATTCGAATAGACAATTTATCCCGACACAAGCAAGCAAAATTCGTAAGGATGTTTTCGACATACCCGATTACCTCTACTTGAATGGATTCATCATGCCCCAAGGGCTCATCTTATCTCGAAGGGTATCCATTCTATGAGGAACTGTATATGAC